>JAPUHN010000295.1 GCA_027297685.1 Alphaproteobacteria bacterium
CCAGCCTGTACGTCGCCAACCTGTTCGCACTGTTGATCAACATCGGCTTCATCCCCGCCATCATCTGGGTGCTGAAGATGCCCTTCACCATCCTGGCGCCGATCATCTTCGTGCTCTGCATCATCGGCGGCTATGTGCCGACGATGAGCATGCACGACGTGTGGCTGATGTTGATCTTCGGCGTCGTCGGATACCTGATGCGCAAGCTCGACTATCCCATGGCGCCGGCGGTCCTCGCGATCGTTCTCGGACCGCTCGCCGAGCCGGCGCTGCGTCAGTCCCTGATCGGGTCCCAAGGCGATGTGATGATCTTCTTCGAACGCCCGATTTCCGGCACGATCATGGCTATCGCCATCATCTTGTTTGCCCTGCCCCTGATCAAGATCGTGAGAAATCGGCTCAAGAAACCAAAACTCAATGCGTAGAGCCCTTCCGATTTGAATCGAATCATTCAATCCACAAGGGCCCGGATCACAACGGACGCTGCAATCCGCCGGGAAGCGGGCGCAAGCCTACGTGGCGTTTGAACACGATCAAACTTGAAAAAGCTCTAGTCAGCAGCTCGGTGCCGCACCATTTGGCGAGGAACACCGCCAGTAGCCGGGTCACCTGCTCGACGCTGTCGAGGCTCACGGATTTGTGAATACCATGGATGGTTGAGGCCTCGGGGCCGTAGCAGGTCGCCGGGATCTTGCCGCCAAGGCTTGGATCAAGCTGTTCAGAGGCTGGCGCAAGTGAGCTACTCCCCATTCATTGGACAGGTTTAGCGGCTATTTAAGCTAAAATCTGGGTCTTCCGGCCGATTACTCCATGGGTTCGTTTCATGCCGCCAGGTCTGTCGACCGGAGGTCCGGGCGTAAGCCCGGGCCGGAGGGCGACAGACCATCCCGATATACCAGCACCGGCGTCCGCCCGCCATGGGCGCTGTGCGGGCGCTGGTGATTGTAGAAGTCGATCCATCGCGCTTGCAAGAGCTCAGCCTTTCGGACACCCGTCAACAGGTAAAGCCAGATAGCAGCGCGGACGTAGATGTTGGACTCGCCGTCGATAGCCTGTGCGAATGCCGGCAACTCCTCAGGCCTCACCCACCGCTTGCGCTTGCGCTCGGGAAACTTGTCGATGCCATCGGTGGGGGGTGGTTCCGTTGGATCGGTGTATCCCCATCGTGGCGCGTGTCGGTACATGGTTCGGAGATTTTCAAGCAGGCGATTCGCTTCATAGGGCCTGGTCTCGCCAATGCGCTGGTGAAGATCCTCGATCTCCCCGGTCTTGATCGCATCAGCGCGCCGGCTCTTCCATGCGGCAGGGATATTCCGGTTTAGGCGCAATCGAATGGCGTGAGAGGTCTTGGCCGCCCGCTTCGCAACATGCTTGTCCATGAAATCGTCGATCAAATCACTGAGCGTCGTTCCTCGGCCTGCTGCCCGCTTCTCTTCGAGCGGGTTCTTGCCATCGCGGATGCTGTCGAGATGATTACCAGCCCGCCTGCGTACCTTATCGAGCGTTAAGCCGGTGCCGACGACATCACCTATCACCATCAATTGCTTTTGACCGCGATCCCGGTAGGACAGAACGAAAGACTTCTTGCCGCTCGGATAGATGCGAACGCCAAGGCCCTTCACCGCGCCGTCGCCGCCGTCCCAGCGCACATCGCGGCTCTGGCCATCATCCTTATCCTTCTGCCATTGGGGAAGGTTATTCGAGACCGCGTTCGTGCGAGAAAGTCGAAGGCCGCATAAGCAGGGCATTTATTAATGGAAGAATCATCTGCGGAATAAAAATAACAGCCCAGTCTTTCGAGAAGAAAGCGGTGTCGTGCGCAAGAGCCGGTTGTCGCCCGGTACCGGGATCGGAAGCTGCGACGCTACTTCCGAGAGGACGTAGCCTTCGTCTCGCCGAATATTTATGAGTTCCTGGAAACCGAAGACTACAAATACGCCATCCGTCTCAAGTCCAACGCGGTTCTTCAAGCAAGCATCGCTCACCTGCTCACGCGTCCCGTCGGTCACCCGTGGTGCTGGTTGCATTATTACCGTCAAAGCAACAAAAGCTCAGCATTCGTGCGCTGTTGGTCCTGGTACCGAAATCTGTCGCGTGCCACCAGGAATTTCGTAGACGACATATCCATAAAAATCATCGAACTTTGTGAATTTTGCGCAGGCGTCGCGGTCGCGTATTTCGAAGGAAATGAGATCAGAGACATCGTTGATCATGTCCTCATCCAATTTCCCACCGGTTACCGCAACGTTAAGATATACAGCGACATCTGTCACGTGCAGCCCGTTGGCTGTATACTCGACTTTTCGAGGGCCAAATATTCCGACTCCGATAACGAGGTAATACTTGTCCAGCCTTTTCAAATCTCCATTGAGCGTCAACGTCAACCTCGAGCGCGACCAATCACTCAATGCATGGGGATCGAGATGTGCTGTGTCTTTAAACTTGAACGCTGATACATTTTCTGATTTCGGCTTGTCGTCTCGGAGGGGACAGATAACCGACGTCGTTGTCATCGAACCGATCTCGAAACAGACGATGTTGCGGGCTGCGATCATCTGCCGTTTCTTTCAGCTTTTCTGGGCCATCGGTTGTTCTTTCGAAATTGCGTTCTCCTCCGTCACGCCAGTCATATCTGGAGCCCATGAGCCCAGCGTGTAGGATTTTTCCAGACGGAGATCCAATTCGGGAACTGTCTCAGGGGCGGGGCAAATGTCATCGTACCAGCCGATCGCTCTGAGGCCATCCGTCCAATCGGAAAGGCCGATGGTGTTTTCCAGATAGTCGAAATCCTGCCATACCCAATTACCGCGCTCCAGCTTCCCGTATACGTAACCCGTCCGGTAGTCGGCAAACTGGATCGACGCAATCAGTTTGGCGCACTGCTCAAGGAACTGACAGTTGTCTTTGGGGCTCATGCTGCCGTCGTTGAATATATCGTCCGGCCGCTTGGCCTTGACGTTTAATTTGCGGTATCTGTCGATATCGATCATGCATTTGATGTCGAGAATCGTCATCTCGTCATTCCAGCCGAATGCGACTGTTCTAGGTTGCTCGCCTTCCCGGACATTGTTGTCGAGAAATTCGTAGTGAATGCGTTTATCCTTTGTTAGCGCCCACGAAAAGAAGAGTTTTGGCATGCCGGTATACGCTTCTATATTATGGAAAATTAAATCATCGACGGCTTTGTAACGGCCAGTTGTTATACCGCGTTGCCAAGCCCGCTCAACGGTCGCTTCGGGGGCCGTAATCATGAAGAACATAAACACCAGATCACCGAAACGAGTGAGCAATCTGGTGTTCGCCGCCTTTTCGTTCTCCAACATGAAACTGTCGAAACGAAAGCGGTCGATCAGCAGATGGGTCATTTTTCCCTTCGATGCCTTCTCGGCCATATAGCAGTCGAGCTTTTTATCGACGATCTCCAATTCTTGTCCGGTGAGCATTGCGGCGTACTTGGCATCATTTCCCATTGAGTCGTAGTCGAGTAGGTACTTTCGCCAATAATCGGGACTAATGACCGCGAAGTCTTTCCATGGCACGCCAAGCTTATTGGCCAACAGCATCTGTTTCGGTCGGATCGTACTTTTCCCGGCCGCGGAGGCGCCCTTCACATTCATGATCACTGGTTTTTCCTGAACCGGCAGAACGTGGAAGTTTTCCGCCGCGATAGCCGCCTGAACGAAAGGCTCGATGGCTTCGCCTATTTTCTCGCTGCCATGGGTGTTGCATACCATGCGGACCGCCAATTTGCTGATCAACGACGGATCGTGAATCAAACGGCCCCATTTGACGATGATGGCACCTAGCACCTTGATGAGTGCATTGAGACACGCTTTTTCAAACGGGTCAGTCTCTTTTCGACGCCGCTCGGTGTAGTTCTCGATGATTGTGATCGGGCTTAGTTCGTGTGATGGGTGCGGCGCAGAGCCGGGATTTCCTGATTTGCCGAAAATCCTTGAGAAGAATGAACCCTTTTCCTCGCGGGACGGCAGAGGGGCCGCAGGAGCAAAAAGGTCCGTCAATTCACGACCCACCCAACTTTCGGCGTCAACAGCAATCTGGTCGTGGACGGCTTGCACCAGCGCCAAATTCGGCGTTACGTATGCCGTAAAGATGCGATCGACCATGTTTCGCAGGCATATCCCCAGATCCTCATAATTTGGCCCGTCAGGAATGCCTAGATCGGCGGATACTCGGATAAGGAGCTCGTGAACAATAAGGCGTTCGGTCTTGAAGGAAATCACCTCAACCGGATCGAGCCCACAAAACTCACTTATCTCTTTGGCTTGAGAATAGGTCACGGACGAGTTCTCGGGGCGGTAGAGCGATACGAATGGTAGCAAGGCGCTTGGAATCGCTGATGACAAGCCCGGATTCCAAGCATGAAATTCGGCACTTTGCGTCGCGTCGTTCGTCATCGAACTCTAACTCACCTTCTCCGCTATTGGCAGCTGAATACGAAACTAGTCGACAGTTTGGCAGCGAAGTTAAGGTGTATTCCGTTGCGCTTCATACTGCCTGAATCCTGTTTACCATATCTTTATGTTGCTGTTGAGCCTGTGGGGATGTGGGTATCCATCATCAAAATATTTGGGACCACCTCAATCGTGTATTTTCTAGCGTCTAACCGGTTGCTTGGCTGGAACGACTGAACTACAAGTGAAACCAGCATCCGCATTGGGATGCACCGCGCAAGGACACATCGGCTTTAGCTCGATGATTATAGCCCGATGAATATTCACGAGTATCAAGCCAAGGGACTGCTCGCCAAATACGGCGTCGCGGTTCCCCGTGGCGGCGTCGCATACACCGTCGAGGAAGCCGAATCCACCGCCAAGGACCTGGGTGGCTCCGTCTGGGTGGTCAAGGCGCAGATTCACGCCGGCGGCCGCGGCAAGGGCGGCGGCGTCAAGGTGGTCAAATCGATCGCCGAGGTCAAGGAAGCGGCCGATCAGATTCTCGGCATGACCCTGATCACCCCGCAGACCGGACCGGCGGGAAAGCAGGTCAGGTGCATCTATATCGAGGAAGGCTGCGACATCGCGCGTGAGCTCTACCTCGGCATGTTGGTCGACCGCGCCGCCGGCCGCATCACGGTCATGGCTTCGACCGAAGGCGGTATGGAGATCGAAGAGGTCGCCGAGCACAGTCCCGAGAAAATCCTCAAGATCTCCATCGACCCGGCGATCGGCCTACAGCCCTTTCACGCCCGCCAGGTGGCTTTCGGCCTGGGGCTCGAAGGCAAGCAGGTTTCCTCGGCGGTCAAACTCCTGCTCGGCGTCTACAGCGCGTTCAACGACTCCGACGCCAGTCTGATCGAGATCAATCCCCTGGTGGTGACTGGCAACGGCGTGGTGATAGCGCTCGACGCCAAGATGAATTTCGACGACAACGCGCTGTTCCGCCACAAGGACATCGCCGAGATGCGTGACGAAAACGAGGAGGATCCGAGCGAGCTTGAGGCCTCCCGCCACGAACTCAACTACATCAAACTCGACGGCGCCATCGGCTGCATGGTCAACGGCGCGGGCCTCGCCATGGCGACCATGGACATCATCAACCTCTACGGCGGCGAGCCGGCCAATTTCCTCGACGTCGGCGGCGGCGCCGACAAGGAACGCGTCACCACGGCCTTCAAGATCATCCTCTCGGACGACAATGTGCAGGGCATCTTGGTCAATATCTTCGGCGGCATCATGCGTTGCGACGTGATCGCGGAAGGCGTTGTCGCGGCGGCCCGCGAGGTCGACCTCAACGTCCCTCTGGTGGTTCGCCTGGAAGGCACCAATGTGGAGTTGGGCAAGAAAATCTTGGCCGAATCGGGGCTCGCCATCGTTTCCGCCGAAAATCTCGCCGACGCCGCAGAAAAGGTGGTCAAGGCTGTCAAGGAATCGAAAGGCGGCGGTTGATGTCGGTTCTCGTAGACGCGGACATCGAGGCCAACATGGCGCTTCCTGTCGACAACGGAGAGGAACAGTCACGGAGCACCGAGTATCTTTTTCCATCACCGCGAGGCGATTAACCAATAAACGTGCTCTCCGTAAACCACGCGCTCCGAAATAACCGCACACGCATAGGCGTTAATGACTTAGCGCCCCACGACCTAAGACGGACCGCTGCAACGCGGATGGCTTCGCTAGGCGTGGATCGGACCGTCCTCGCCAAGATTCTCAATCACGTCGATCGCAGCGTCACTGGCCGGTGCGATACGCACACCTATGTCCCGGAGAAGCGTGCCGCTCTGGAACGCTGGGCTCGTAAGCTCGAGGCCATCATCTCGGGTAAGGATACAGACACGAAGGTCGTGGAGTTCGCGGAGCACCGACAGTAGAATCACTTTGGCGTGGCTAGGGTAGGCGTTGATGACTTAGCGCACCGAAGTCAGGAGCGGACCTTTGGCGATGCCACCAGGAAGTTCTGTATTTGGGGGTAAAAAGGACCCTCTGGCGCGCTCCATGATCTACCCGGACGTAGCCACATGGTGCGCCATCAGGAATTTTAATTTGTGCGTTTTGCCCACCGCTTCGTCGCGGCCCCTCGCGCAATCTCAGCCCGCCGCTTTTTGCTCAGCTTCTTTGCCCGTGCAACACCGCCCATACGCCCAAGCTCGACGGCGGCCTTGTTCTTACCGTCGTCGTCGGTATCCTCTTCAATCTCGCCTGTGGCAATCTGCATCACCTTGACGGCAGCACCGATCACGTCGGCTGGGCGTTTTTCGCCTTTGGGGCCCTTAGGCATCTTCTATAACAATCTCAGAAACAATCGTGTAGCCAGCAGGAAGCGCGTCACCCGTCTTTGAGGTGCGAGACGGCTGCCAAGTGATACTTACAATGCGAAGATGACCCATACGGCCAGCTATAAGCACCAAAGTCTCATCCAGGTCATGAATGTCATCCTCAGCGGTGTCTACAATGTATATCTGATCGTCGTCCATTACCGTTTCTCCTATGCTTCCCGCTAAGCATATAGGAACCCGCGCCCGTTTTCGATAGACAGTCAACCCCATAAGATTTCAAACTGAGACAGTGCTGAAAATTCGTTGCTCGCCGGTGAACAACCGGCTAGGGTCTCGCCGCCCCCGAGCTGCAATTCTATCCTGGCGAGATGGAATTCAATTTACCAAACGGAACATCGATTCCAGGTCGCGGGGTAGGAGAAAAAATGCCGGACTCTCAACACAGCAATCCGAAATCGGATATCGAGATCGCCCAAGCGGCGGCCATGCGCCCGATCGGCGACATCGCCGCCGAGAAGCTCGGCATCGCGGCTGAGCATCTCGAGCCCTATGGCCATTACAAGGCCAAAATATCCCTCGATTACATCAAGACTCTGACCGAGAAGCCCGACGGCAAGCTGATTCTGGTCACCGCGATCACCCCGACCCCCGCCGGCGAAGGCAAGACGACGACCACCGTGGGTCTCGGCGACGGCCTGAACAGAGCCGGCAAGAAGGCCATGATCTGCCTGCGCGAACCTTCCCTAGGGCCGTGCTTCGGAGTCAAGGGCGGCGCCGCCGGCGGCGGTTACGCCCAGGTCGTGCCCATGGAGGACATCAACCTCCATTTCACCGGCGATATCCACGCCATCACCACCGCCAACAACCTGCTGGCGGCCCTGATCGACAATCATATTTACTGGGGCAACGATCTCGGCTTCGATCAACGCCGCATCACCTGGCGCCGCGCCCTGGATATGAACGACCGCGCCTTGCGCCAGATCAACAATTCCCTGGGCGGCATTTTGAACGGCTTTCCGCGCGAGGACGGCTTCGACATCACCGTCGCCTCGGAGGTCATGGCGATCTTCTGTCTGGCGCGCGATCTCAAGGATTTGCAGACCCGCCTGGGCAATATCATCGTCGGCTATACCCGCGAGCGCACGCCGATCCGCGCCCACCAGCTCAAGGGACAGGGGCCCATGGCGGCGCTCCTCAAGGACGCGCTGGCGCCCAATCTGGTGCAGACCCTGGAACATAATCCGGCATTCATCCACGGCGGCCCGTTCGCCAACATCGCCCATGGCTGCAATTCGGTGCTGGCGACCACGACGGCGCTCAAGCTCTGCGACTATGTGGTCACCGAGGCCGGTTTCGGCGCCGATCTCGGGGCCGAGAAGTTCTTCGACATAAAATGCCGCAAGGCGGGTCTCAAGCCCGATTGCGTCGTGCTGGTGGCGACCATACGCGCGCTCAAGATGCATGGCGGCGTCGCCAAGGAGGATCTCAAATCCGAGAATGTCGAGGCCCTGTCAGCGGGCATGGCGAACCTGGAGAAGCATATTCAGAATATCGATCGCTTCGGCGTGCCGTCCTTGGTCGCGATCAATACCTTCAGCGCCGACACCAAGGCCGAGGTCGATGCGGTCATCGCGCGCTGCAAGGCGCTTGGCATCGAGGCGATTCCCTCCGATCATTGGGGCAACGGCGGCGAAGGCGCCGAGGATCTCGCCCGCGGCGTGCTCCGCGTCATCGACGAGAAGCCGTCGAACTTCACACTGCTCTACCCGGACGATATGCCCCTGTGGGATAAAATCCGCACTGTCGCCGAGTCTGTCTACGGCGCCGACGTGGTGGTCGCCGACAAGCGGGTGCGCGACCAGATCGCCAATCTCCAGGACACCGGATTCGGTCATTATCCGGTCTGCATGGCGAAGACCCAGTACAGCTTTTCGGCGGACCCCAGCCTCAAGGGCGCGCCGGTTGATTTCGCCGTACCGATCCGCGAGGTCAGGGTCTCAGCCGGCGCCGAGTTCCTGGTCGTGGTCTGCGGCGACATCATGACCATGCCCGGTCTGCCGCGCGTGCCCGCGGCCAATTCCATCTCGGTCGACGACCAGGGAAAAATCGTCGGGCTGTTTTAGCCGACATTCCCCAGATGACATCCAACTTCGTGGAAATCGTACCACAATTCCACCGCCAAGAGAACGGCACCCCCTCCGCAGCCATCCGATGGCCTGATTTTGGAGATCGGTCCGCGTTTGGAAGGCCATTTCCCCAGATTTTCCGCCATTCAGACACACCTCTCCTCTCGGTTTCACCTGGCCGTCGATTTTCCCGGCCTACGCCGGCACGGGTCTTCGCCGTAAATCATCAATCAGGCTCAGGATTTTCCGGAACAGTTCCCTCGACACCGCCACTTCATATAATTGGAGCGTGACGTACCGACCGTGAGCGACGACCTTGGCCCCGATCTTGACCAGCTTCTCGCACAACGTGGTCAGCGACCAGTGCTCTGCTTCCTCCAGTACGGCAAACTTCCGCTTTGGGTCAAAAGCAGACATAAATCGCTGCCGTCGTTAATGTCCGCTTTCGGGGGTTAAGCGGACATAATTCTCCTCTCCCTTGAGGAACTCAATAATCCGGTCTTCCTCAATGAAGAAGGAGAACGACCATGTTTATCTTCGCGAAGAAGACAGTTCAGAATGTGCCCTGGAACAAGGGCAAACTGACCGGACAAAAACCACCGCTTCTGCCGAAGCACGTATGGGCGATACAAACCAAGTTACATCTCGATAGGCGTGTCAGAGATCTCGCACTTTTCAACCTTGCGAT
>JAPUHN010000296.1 GCA_027297685.1 Alphaproteobacteria bacterium
TCACCTTGCTTGCGCTGCACGGTGACATTGCCGATGTCCTGACCATCGGAAATATTGCGCTCGTCCATGGCGGCGTTCTGACCGGACTCCCAGGTGATAACCAGATCGCCCTTTTCGACCCGTTTTACGCGCTTCAATAGCTCGATCGACCATGCCTCGTCTTCGACCGCCAAAACGTAGTCGAGCGGCCGGATGCCCTCGGGGAACGACCCGCGATAGAGGAATGGCTGAGATGAGGAGTCATACCCCGCATAAGGGTTAAATCCAGATCCGCCGCGCGGGCTTACAAGCACATCGCCTTGCGGAAAGCGCTCTTTGAATTTATCGAAAGATTCGACGCGTACCGGCAACATGGTCAATAGCGTACCTGTATGTTCGCCGACGATGCCCTCGCCGGTAAATTGCTGCCACCAGCTTTGGGTCTGACGATCCCACATTATTAGGTCGGAGTTACGCAATTTGCCGGAAACGCCAAAGTCGTAGACTTTTCCATCGACGAGGCGGTCGAACACGATTGCCGAATTGCACAGCGGACAAAATGTAACCGTAATAGGCTTACCGCCAAGCTCGTCATTGACGATCTCGTGGGTCATCAAAATTCCCAAGGGGTAAGCTCTGGCGGCGCCGTTTATGTTCACCGTTATAACCGGCTCGGTCCCCTTATAAAGGCTTTCGACTTCGGCAATCGACGCAAAACGCGGATTGTCGATCGGCGGGATGCCATCTTTCGGCACGCCACCGGAAAAAATCTCATCGAATGGAACATTCGATTTCGAGAAATCCGTGTTTGGCCACTCTAACTTCCAGAATGCCGGGTTGGCCTGGCCGGTGGTCGACACTATCAAGACTAGAACGCCGGCGCTAATCGCTGCAGCGGCGCGGCTCCATTTCGCGGTAGTTAATAAAGGCATGACGAACATCCCAATTCTCTCTTCTGGTTTCAGGATCGTGCAATTTCTAACCGAAAAATCCTAGCGGAAAAAAAGATGGCGGCGCGTGCGCCGCCATCAGTTGCTCCAAGCGTAAGTAGAATGGAGAAGCACGATGATCATGGTCAAAAGATAACTGTTTTCTCTGGCATTAAAAATCACACCGCGTCACGTGTTTGTGACCCTGTAAGGCGCGGTTATCCGCCCTTTTGTCGCTCCCGCAAGGAGGCTCAGCCGGCATCGCCGGAATCTGGGAAAGCCGCTTAATCGGCCACTTCGGGATTCAAACCCGGCTGGCCAGTAATCCGTCTTCGAACATGCTCACATACCCTTTTCCATGTTGGACGACAGCCAGTCCACCGCATGCATTGCTTCTGAACACACTCCAGCGCTATCGTCGCGCTTCGGATATCGGGGGCAACAAAAAATATAATGAAACCTGCAGAGAGCTATGAGGCGGTGCGGAAACAGCACCGCTGGCGCGTTCCTGTGCGCTTCAACATGGGGGTCGCGGTGTGCGATCGGCAGCGTCAACGTGATGTGGCGCTGATCCACCCGAAAGCGGACGGCAACACCGACGAATACACCTTCGGCGACTTGAAGCGTTTGTCGAATCGACTCGCCAACGTGCTGCTGGCACACGGTCTGAATGTCGGCGACCGGGTCGGCATCCTGTTGCCGCAAGCGCCCGAGACGACGGTTGCCCATATCGCGATTTACAAGGCTGGTCTTGTAGCGATGCCGCTGTTCGTTCTGTTCGGCGCCGACGCGCTGGACTACCGGCTCGCCGATTCCGGTGCCCGCGCTCTGATCACCGATCGGGCGAACGCGGCCAAGATCGTCGAGATCCGCGACCGTCTGCCCGATCTTGAACTGGTGCTGTCGATCGACGGCCCGTGCGACGATGGCGCCAGTGGCGCGCTCGACTTTCATCGCGAACTGGCCGGCGTTTCGGACAAATTCGATGCCGTCGACACGCTGGCCGAGCAGCCGGGACTGCTGATCTACACGTCGGGCACGACCGGCCCGCCCAAGGGCGCGCTGCACGCCCACCGCATTCTGATCGGCCATATGCCGGGGGTCGAGATGATCTTCGATTTCTTCCCGCGCCCCGGCGACGTCGCCTGGACGCCCGCCGACTGGGCGTGGATCGGCGGCCTGTATGACGTGATGATGCCAGCGCTTTACCGCGGCGTACCGCAGGTCATCAATCCGCCGGGCAAGTTCGACGCGGAAGCGGCGTTCGACCTGATCGCGCGCTTCGGCATCAACGTCGCCTTCCTGCCGCCGACGGCGCTCAAGCTGATGCGCCAGGTGGCGAACCCGCGCGACCGCTGGAATTACAGCCTGCGCACTGTGTTCTCGGGCGGCGAGGCGCTGGGTACCGAATTGATGGGCTGGGGCCGCGAGACCCTCGGCGTAACCATCAACGAAGCCTATGGCCAGACCGAGTGCAACGTCATCGTCGGCTGCTGCGGCGGCATCATGACGCCGCCGCACGGCTCGATGGGCCGCGCCTCGCCGGGCCACGATCTGGCGATCCTCGACGAAAACGGCGCACGTGTGCCGCCCGGCGAATTGGGCAGCATCTGCTGCAAGGCGCCCGACCCGGTGATGTTTCTCGAATACTGGAAGCAACCGGAAGCGACGCGCGACAAGTTCGTCACCGACGCCAAGGGCGACAAATGGCTGGTCACCGGCGATACGGCGAAGCAGGACGAAGAGGGCTGGATTTATTTCATCGGCCGCGACGACGATGTGATTACCTCGTCGGGCTACCGGATCGGCCCGGCGGAGGTCGAGGATTGCCTGTTCGCCCACCCCGCGGTCGCCCTGTCGGCGGTCATCGGCGTGCCCGACCCGGCGCGCACCGAACGGGTGAAGGCGTTCGTCATTCTCAATGACGGTTTCGAGCCCTCCGACGATCTGGCGCGCGAGGTGCAGGAGCATGTCAAGTACCGCCTCGCCGCCCATGAATACCCGCGCGACGTGGAGTTCGTCAGCGAGTTACCGATGACGACGACCGGCAAGATCAAACGCAAGGTGCTGCGCGAGCGCGAAGTTGCGAAGCAGGCCGCTCAATAACAGTTATCCTCATGGTGAGCCTGTCGAACCATGGGGTCCTCATCCTTCGACAGGCTCAGGATGCTTTATGACCGTATTCACCATCGGTTTCACCAAGACGACGGCGGCGAATTTTTTCACCCGCCTGAAAGACGCCGGCGTTAAAAGCGTTGTCGACGTGCGCCTCAACAACACCTCGCAACTCGCCGGCTTCGCCAAAGCGGCGGACCTCGAATATTTCCTGCAACAAATCGGTAGCATTGCCTCCCGGCCCGAGCCGCTGCTGGCGCCGACGCAAGACATCATCGACGGCTGGCGCAAGGAAAAGCGTCCGTGGGCGGAATTCGAGGCGCGCTTCCAGGGGTTGATGGCCGACCGCCAGATCGAATCGCACCTGACACCCGAGGCGCTGGAAGGCGCCTGCCTGCTGTGCAGCGAAGATACGCCGCACCACTGCCACCGGCGGCTGGTGCTGGAATACCTCGAGGACAAATGGGCCACGCCGCTCGACGTGCAGCACCTGTAATCGCATTCCGGGGAGACGTTATTTAGAGCAACGCCAGCCGCTCGGTTAACAGCGCATAGAGCCCATCGGCATCGGCTTCACGCATCCACAATGTGTGTTTCGGCCGGCCGGTGACCCCCCACAGGTCGACCACGGTCATACCGTCGGTCAATTCCGATCCGGTCTCGACGTCGACGTTGACCTGACGGCCTGTGAACAAGTCCGGCTGGATCAGCCAGGCGATCGGGCACGGGTCGTGTAGCGGCCGGCCGGGCCCGCCATATCTTTCGATGTTACTATTGTCGTAGTAGGTCAGCATGCCGGCGACCGCCTCGGCAACCGGCGTACTGATCGCACGGATCCGCTCGAGCCGCGCCGGCGTCGTCAGAACCTGTTGAGTCACGTCGAGGCCAAATGCGACGGTTGGCCGGCCGCAACCGAATACGATTTTCGCCGCCTCGGGGTCAGCCAGAATGTTGAATTCGGCCACCGGCGAGACATTACCGCCACGCCCGAAGGCGCCGCCCATCAGGACGATCTGCTCGATCTTGCTGGCGATGGCGGGCTCCTGTGTGAGGGCCGTCGCGATGTTGGTCAGCGGTCCGGTGGGTACCAGGGTGATGGCGCCGTCGGCGGCGTCGCGGCAGGTCTCGATAATGAAGTCGGCCGCGTGCCCCTCGGCCAGCGGCAGCGCCGGTTCGTGGATCGGGTAACCGTCGATGCCGGTCATGCCGTGCACCGCCTCGGCAGTAATCGGCGCGCGTTCCAACGGCCGGTCGCAACCGGCGTAAACAGGAACATCGCTTCGCCCCGCCAATTCCAGCATGAGGCGCGCGTTCCGTTGGGTCAGGTCGAGGGGCACATTGCCGGCGACCGTGGTCACCCCGAGGACGTCCAACTCGGGCGAGGCGCACGCCAAGAGCAGCATCACGGCGTCGTCCTGCCCCGGGTCGCAATTGATGATGACGGGCCGTGGCATGGGTCCTGCCTACCTCTTCGCCAGCTTGGCGACAAGCTGAGGATGG
>JAPUHN010000297.1 GCA_027297685.1 Alphaproteobacteria bacterium
CGGCGTCTTCATGACGCTGGCACTTTGCTATCTGCTGCTCTATCGCCAGGTATTGAAGCCAATCGGCGGCATCCGCGGCGCCATGGTGCGCCAACAGTCGGGGCAGCGCGACGCACGGGCGGAGCCACAGTCAAGCTTAGAAATCGATGATGTCGCATCAACACTGAATCGAATGCTCGACACCCTCGAAGATCGGGAAGAAGAACTGAGCAGCCGAGTTGTGGAACTCGAGGACGCGCACAAACGACTCGAGGCGCAGGCGGACGACCTTGTCGAGTTGTCGAATGACCTGAGCCATACGAAGCAGCAGCTTAACGATGCGGTCGAGAACATCTCAGAAGGCTTTGCGCTTTGGGACAACGACGATCGTCTGGTCATGTGCAACAGCCGCTACAAAAATCTCTATCCCGACCTTTCAGACGTTATTGTGCCGGGAACCAGTTTCGCCGATTTCGTTCGAGCCGCATACGAACAGGGGATTTTTTCGTTGGACGGGGATGACTTGGAGGAGGCGGTTCAAGAACGGGTCGTTCGCCACCAGACATCGGTCAGCGCCTTCGAGCAAGAAATGGGCGATGGCCGTTGGGTTCGGGTCAGCAAGCGAACTACCGAGACAGGTCACACAGTCGCCATTTTGTCGGATATCAGCGACCGGATAGAGTCGGAAGCGACTATTCGTCGTATGGCCATGGAAGACCCGCTGACCGGACTTCCCAATCGCGCACAATTCAAGGAGCAGCTCCAAAGCGCGTTGGTGCAGGCGGACCGGACCGACCGGAAGGTCGGCGTGATGCTGCTCGATCTGGATCACTTCAAGAACGTCAACGATACCTTGGGTCATGCGGTCGGCGACGAATTGTTGGTGCAGGTGGCTGCGCGCATTAGCGGGTGTCTTCGCGATACAGATACGGTTGCGCGGCTCGGTGGCGACGAATTTGCTGTGATCATCACGAACGCGCGACAACCAGACAATATTCATTTGGCCGGTGAGAAAATTATTGACACTTTGTCGAACCTTTTCCTGTTGGACGGAAAAGAGGTCTATACCGGCGCCAGCATTGGAATAACCATCTACCCCGAAGATAAAGGTGATCAGGATCAATTGCTGCGCAATGCGGACCTGGCGCTCTACCGGGCCAAAGAGGACGGTCGGGGGACCTGCCGGCTGTTCGATGAGAAATTGCACATCGAGATGCAGGCACGAAGCGCAATGGAGCGGGACCTGCGTCGCGCCATTGCTCAAAATGAGTTCCACATGGTCTACCAGCCTCAGATCGATCTTCGTTCCGGCGAGCTGGTTGGCGCAGAGTCGCTTATACGTTGGCAACACCCGGAGCGAGGGCTCGTATCTCCTGCTGAATTTATTCCAATTGCGGAATCGACGCAGCAGATCATCGAGATCAGTCAGTGGGTCTTCCACAATGTTTGCCACCAGTTTGCATCGTGGGTCGATGCCGGCATGGAGCTTCCCGCTGTCTCGATCAACATTTCTCCTCTGCACTTCCGACAGGAAGGCCTGGTCGATGATATTGGGGCGGCTCTGAGCGAAAGCGGGCTCGACCCGCAGCGCTTGGAGATTGAAATTACCGAAGGCATGGCCATGGCTGTCGAAGTTGACGCCCTGGTCACTTTGAACAAGCTGAAGGATATGGGCCTGAAACTCGCGATTGACGACTTTGGAACCGGCTATTCTTCGCTAAATCGCCTGAAGGAGTTTCCCGTCGACCGCCTAAAGATCGACCAATCATTCATTCAAAATGTGACAGAAAGTGGAAGCGACGCGGCCATTACCTCGGCCATCATTCAGCTCGGTCATACGCTTAATCTGCGGGTGATCGCCGAAGCGGCCGAGACTCGCGAGCAGATCGATTTTCTCACCGAACAAGGTTGCGACGAGGTGCAGGGCTACTATTTCAGTCGCCCCCTTTCGGCCGAGGATTTTGTGGCGTTTGTCGAATCATACGAGCCGAAATCTGCTGCCGAGCCGGAGAATGTCGAAGGGTTGCAAAGCGAGCCGTCAATGGTGCGCAAGCAGGCGTAGAGTACGGACTGCAAACTGAGCAAACTACGCCTCCCGTAACCATCACTCGCAATGTCCGTTTTCGGTTGCCGCCTCAACCGGTCGATGCAACACACGCGTTAAATCTTTCTGCAGGCGTTTCAAACTCCAGACATTGCATCGTCGCGTCCGAAAACTAATACTGTTTGTTCGAGCAGAAACCGACGGTGCCCCTGTGAAATTCAAGGTGATCCTATTTGGCCTAGCGCTGTTGTTTCGATTTGCACGCTGGCGAAGCGCTGGCTTCCGCGAACGGTTGGCGCAGCGCGATCTGACCGTGGTGCTGCGCACGGCCGATAGCCGCATGGGTCGAACCTACGTATTCGCAGGCGGACGCGTGGCCTCCAAAGCGGGGATCGACCCAAATGCCGATCTGGCGCTGGTCTTCAAAACGGCTGAAATTGGCGCCCGCCTGCTGATGCCACCGATCGATCAGCTTGAGCAGATCGAAGCGATGAAGAACTTCCTCTTGCACCCGGAAGGACCCGACGAAGATGCTGTGTGGTTCGCCCAAACGGTGATGACGGCGCTCGGCGCGGGTTGGAAAATCGGACGGCCGCTGAAAGACGGCGTCACGCGTTTTTGCACCATAACCAATGGCGGGCCGCTGTTTGTCTACGTGAAGAATGGCAAGATCGTTCGCACCACACCGATGAAATTTGACGACGACGACGCGCCGCCTTTCACCATCAAGGCACGCGGCCGGAGCTTCACCCCGCCGCGCAAGACATCGCTGTCGCCCCACGGCATGAACTGGAAGGCCATGGTGTACGCGCCCAACCGGCTGCTGACACCGCTGAAACGCGTCGACTTCGATCCCGCCGGTGAGCGCAATATCCAGAACCGCGGTATCTCCGGCTACGAGCCCATCAGCTGGGATGAGGCGTTGAACATCGTCGCCGGAGAGATCAAGCGCATGAAGCGCGACTATGGCCAGGGCGCCATCGCCCAATCCAACGGTTCGCATCATAGTTGGGGCAATATCGGTTACTACCTCAGCGCCAAAATCCGCTTCATGAACGCTATTGGCACCACCGAAGTGCACCATAATCCCGACAGTTGGGAGGGTTGGTATTGGGGCGCGATGCACCATTGGGGCGGCTCCTTACGCGTCGGCGGCGGCGAGCTGTTTGGCACCATCGAGGATTGTCTGGAAAATGCCGAGATGATCGTCTTCTGGTCGTCAAATCCGGAAGCGACCAATGGCATTTACGCGGGCCTGGAAGGATCGGTGCGGCGGCAATGGCTGAAAGAAATCGGCATCCCTATCGTCCATATCGACCCGCATCTGAACGACACGGCGCAGTTCCTCGGCGGCAAATGGATTGCGCCGCGACCGGCGACCTCGCCCGCCTTGGCGCTGGCGATTGCTTACGTCTGGATGACAGAAGATCTGTACGACAAAGACTATGTTGCAAAGCGCACGCAAGGGTTCGACGCCTGGCGCGTCTATGTTCTGGGCGAAACCGACGGCACGCCCAAAACGCCTGAATGGCAAGAAAATGAAACCGGCGTGCCGGCCAAGGATGTGCGCGCGTTGGCGCGCCAATGGGGGAGCAAGCGTACTTACCTGGCGGTCGGCGGGATGGGAAACGCATTCGGCGGCGCAGCGCGCAATCCCAATGGCAGCCAGTGGACGCGCACCATGGTCTGCCTGATCGCCATGCAGGGGCTGGGCAAACCAGGTATCAACGTCGGCAATCTACAGATGGGCGTGCCCCATGATTTCGGTTTTTATTTTCCCGGCTATGCCGATGGCGGCATATCAGGCGATTTGACCCACACGGGACTAGCGGTCAGCCTGTACCAACGCATGCCGCAGCTGGCGACAATAAACCCGTCCTCCCAGATCATTCCGCGCCTCAAGCTGCCCGATGCCATCATCGACGGCCATGCCGAAGGCGAAGTGTGGGACGCGCTCACCATCGAGGGCCAGTTCGCCCGCGCAGTCTATCCCGCGCCCGGCCATTCGCCGGTGCATATGCTCTACCGTTACGGCAACTCCATCTTGGGTACGCTGAGCGACGCCAACCGCTATGTGGAAATGTACCGTTCCCCCAACCTCGAATTCGTCGTCAATCAATCGATCTGGAATGAAGGCGACACCCGGTTCGCCGATATCATCTTGCCCGCCTGCACCCATTTGGAGCGCTATGACATCGGCGAGTGGGCCAATACTGGCGGCTACGGCGCGCACTTCAATAGCCAAGTCAATCACCGGGTGATCGCGTTTCAGGCCAAATGCATCGAGCCGCTGGGCGAAAGCCGGTCGGACTACGACATCTTCACCGCGCTCGCCACGCGCCTGGGACTCGGCAGCTATTTCACCGAAGGCATGCGTGACATCGATTGGGCGAAACGAATGTTTGAGGCATCGGACCTGCCGAACAAGATCTCGTGGAAGAAATTCATCGAAAAAGGCTACTACGTCGTGCCGCCGGAACGCGAAGAACTGCGTCCGCCAACGGCCTATCGCTGGTTCGCCGAGGGACGCAAGAAGGACATCCCCGAGGCGATGCCCCTGCCCGGCGACTATACCGAGGAATTCCTCGAAGGCTTGCAGACCCAGTCCGGCAAGTTCGAGTTTGAGGCCGAAAGCCTGAAACGCTTCATGCCCGACGACCCCGAGCGCCCGCCGATTGCCACTTATACGCCCTCCTGGGAAGGGCCCAATGTCGCGGCGTTGGCGGCACTTTATCCACTACAGTTGATCACCCCCCATGCTCGCTTCAGTTTTCATACCCAAGGCGACGGCAAGGACAGTTTCCTGAACGATATCAAGGACCACCGGGTGCTGATCGACGGCTATTATTATTGGATCCTGCGCATACATCCCGATGACGCTGCGGCTCGCGGCATCGGGCAGCACGATCTGGTCCGCATCTTCAACGCCCGGGGGGCCGTTCTCTGCGCCGCGCATTTGACCGCGCGCCTCATCCGCGGTGTCGTCCACAGCTACGAATCCTCCGCCGTTTATGAGCCCATGGGCGCGCCGGGTAAGTCTGTCGACAAAGGCGGCTGCGTCAATCTTTTGTCACCGGCACGAACCCAGCTGAAGCGTGCCCATTCGATGGCCAACAGTCTGGCCATGGTGGAAATTGAAAAGTGGGACGGCCAGACGGAGTTTGTGCGTACCGAGCCCCTCACCACCGAGCAGGGCCTCGCGTGATGAAAAAATGGAACCTCATCGTCGATGTTGCCAATTGCACCAATTGCAACCTCTGTGCATTGGCGCTGCAAGACGAACACGTGGGCAACGCCTTTCCCGGCTACGCGGAAGAAATGCCCAAACACGGCCATCGCTGGATCGAGATCACGAGCCGCGAGCGCGGCACGCCGCCGGTGACCGACGTTGCCTACCTGCCCACCATGTGCCAGCACTGCGACGACGCGCCCTGCATCGCAGCTGCGCCCGACGCAATCACCAAACGGGATGACGGGATCGTCCTCATAGACCCCGAAAAAGCCAAAGGCCGGCGCGATATTGTCGATGCGTGTCCCTACGGGGCCATCTGGTGGAATGAGGAAAAACAAGTCCCCCAGCATTGGTTTTTCGACGCGCACCTGCTGGATAGCGGCTGGACAGAGCCGCGGTGCGTCACGGTCTGCGCCACCGATGCGTTGCAGGCAGTCAAGGTGGAAGATGACGAGATGCAGCGCCTGATCCTGGAACAAGAGCTGGAGCAGCTCAGGCCCGATCTCGAAACCAAACCCCGGGTGCACTACAAAAACCTTTGGCGCTACACCAAGGTCTTCATCGCCGGTACCGTCTCGGCCGAAAAACAGGGCATCGTCGACTGCCTCGCTGGCGCCACGGTCACACTTCTGCGCGAGGGCCAGAAGGTTGCCGAGCAGCGGACCGACGCCTTCGGCGATTTCAAGTTTGATCGGCTGGACGCAGATAGCAGTGATTATGAACTTAATATCGCCGCCGATGGGTTCGCCGTCGCCA
The DNA here is from genome assembly GCA_027297685.1 of Alphaproteobacteria bacterium. GTDB lineage: Bacteria > Pseudomonadota > Alphaproteobacteria > UBA6615 > UBA6615 > JAPUHN01. Next base: position 6,012 of record JAPUHN010000297.1, read on the forward strand.
CCGTTGAATTGAGCCTCAGCGAAACGAAAAACGTAGGCGATGTCCGCTTGTCGCCCCTATAGATCAAACCGTCACGCCTAATCCTAGAGTAGCTTCCAGCACCCTCAAACTGTCCGCGTTCCAGATAAGAGCGGAACTGCCGCGTGGTGCCTGCCAACGGCGAAGGTTAACCGCTGACAGGCGCCGGGGGTCTTTATGGTATCATCCGATTTAGCGCGTACATTCTTATCGGAGGCTGCCGTGGACGCGGAAAATTCACGCCGAGATCGGTGCATCGATTACATCGAGTTCAATGTTGCCGACATCGCTCGATCAAAAGATTTCTATGGCAAGGCTTTTGGCTGGACCTTCACCGACTACGGACCGGAATATTGCGAATTCTCGGACGGTCATATGAAGGGTGGGTTCGACGCCAGCGCGCCAGCGACAACAGGCGGACCATTGGTGGTTCTCTATGGCTCCAACTTGACGGAGATTTTGGCGCGCGTCGAAGCCGCCGGAGGTAATATCGCTAAACCGATATTTGACTTTCCCGGTGGCCGACGCTTCCATTTCATCGACCCCGACGGCTACGAGCTCGCGGTTTGGACCGAAAGCTAGTTGACGATTGAGGCCGCGATTAGGTCGTCAAGATCGGCTTCCGGTGTGAGATCGTCCAAAACTGTCAGATCAACTACGTTATTCATTAGTTTTTATTACAGCATCGTTAGAAATTAGGCGCGCGATCCCCAAAACCTGATCCCGATATTGCGGCTGCAGACGATGAACACCATGTTCGACCAGTCAACGACGCCCTTCCCGAATTTGCCACAGTCATTGCTGTTGTGCCTCCCACCGCTCGTTGCCTTCGCCATCGCCGGCTATCCCATTACCGATTGGCTGATCGACGATGCCCTGATTTCGTTCGCCTACGCGCGTAACCTCGCCGACGGCGCCGGTTTCGTCTCCCAGCCGGGCAAAGTTCCGGTGGAAGGGTTTTCCAATCCCCTGTGGACGCTTTTGTTCGTGCCAAGGTTTTGGCTGAACCCGGAGGTTCCCCTGTGGACGGCAAAGATCCTCGGCCACCTCTTCAGTTTCGGCACTTTTTTCTTCGGCTTCCACATTGTCGTGCGGCTCACCCGATCGCCGCTATTGGGCTGCCTCGCCATGACCTTCCTGGCGCTGAACACGTCATTCGTCGTGTGGAACGTGTCGGGACTGGAAAACGCGCTCTATGCGTTCGAGATCATCGCGCTCGCCTATCTGTGCCTGCTGACGCTCGACCGGCTGACCTGGCGCCTCGCCGTAACGGCCGGTCTGTTGGCCGCCGCGGCCGCCTTGACGCGGCCCGAGGGTATAATGTTCGCCTTGCTGTGGCCGTCGGCGGTGCTGGTGCAGACCGTTCGCGACCGCAGGCTCTCGCCGGCAGCGTTGCGGCCGGGCCTGGCCTACCTTGCGGCGGCGGCACTGCC
>JAPUHN010000298.1 GCA_027297685.1 Alphaproteobacteria bacterium
TCTCGTAAGTATTAGCGTTCGACAATTGGTGGCGGTTTGAACGCGGTCACCGGGGGCAAGGCGCCTTCATATTTCTCGATTTCGACCAACGTTGAGTGGGCGATCGGCCCTTGGCCGAGCCGCGACGTGCCTTTATCGAGGGTCAACACATTGGGATTGCCGTGCTTGTCCAAGCTGCCGGTTGCGCTCGCGTCGGCCGGATCGTACCAGGCGCCGGTCGACAGTTGCACGACACCCTCTCGCACTTCCGGTGTAACCACCACACCCGCGAGCAATTTGCCGCGATCGTTGAACACGCGGGCGACATCGCCATCGGTCAGGCCGCGCGTTGCCGCGTCGTCCGGGTGGATCCATACCGGTTCGCGGTCTTGGACTTTGCTCTCGCGGCTGATCTTGCCATTGTCCATCTGCCCGTGCAGGCGTGTGCGTGGCTGGTTCGAGATCATGTGCAGCGGATAGCGCGTGGCGAGATCGCCGCCGAGCCATTCGACAGGCTCGAGCCAGGCCGGATGGCCGGGACAATCGTCGTAGCCAAAACTCTCGATTGCTTCGGAGAAAATTTCGATCCGGCCAGATGGGGTGGACAGCCGAAAGAGATCCGGATCGGCGCGGTAGTCGGCGAACAAAACGAAGGGATCGTCGGGGTGGGGCACCTCGACATGGCCGTCGCGCCAGAACGTATCGAAAGACGGCAGGGTCACATCGTGTTCCGCCGCGCGTTGGCGCGCCCGGTCGTAGAGGTGGCGCAGCCAGTCCGCCTCGTCGCGGTCCTCGGTGAATGCCGCCTCGGTGCCGAGCCGTTGCGCCAGACCGCGGAAGATATCGTAGTCGTGGCGAGCCTCGCCGACCGGCTCGATGGCCTGCTCCATCGCCAAAATGAAACGGTCGCGCGAGGTCGCACCGATGTCGTTGCGCTCTAGCGTCGTCGTCGATGGCAAAACGATATCGGAGAACTTCGCCGTCGCCGTCCACCAGGGCTCGTTGACGATGATCGTCTCGGGCCGCCGCCACGCCTCGACCAGCCGGTTCAGATCCTGGTGGTGGTGGAACGGGTTGCCGCCACACCAGTAGATCAACCGGATATCGGGATAGGTACGCTGTTTGCCGTCGAAATCGTAGCTGGCGCCGGGATTTAGCAGCGTGTCGGATATGCGCGCCACGGGAATCCAGCTATCGCAAGGGTTCTCGCCCGCCGACAGCATTGGTGCGGGAACCGACCGCCGCGGATTACCGATATTGCCCATGCTGCCATAGCCGAACCCGAAGCCGCCGCCCGGCAAGCCGATCTGGCCGAGCATTGCGGCGAGCACCACGGTCATCCAGAACGGCTGTTCGCCATGATCGCCGCGTTGCAGCGACCAATTGGTGTTGATCAAGGTCCGTTTCGCCGCCATACGGCGGGCGAGGGCGCGGATCGTATCGGCCTCGATCTGGCAGATCGGCGATGCCCAGTCGGCGTCTTTCGGTTGTCCGTCGTCTTGGCCGCTCAGATAGCGGACAAATCTGGAATAGCCGACGCAATGGCTCTGGAGAAAAGTTTGGTCGGCCAACTCTTCGGTTTCCAACGTAAACGCCAACGCCAGCATCAGGGCCATGTCGGTGTTCGGCCGCAGAGAAAACCATTCGGCGCCGACAAAATCGGCCATATCGTCGCGGATCGGCGATACATTGACGAACTCCACCCCTGCATCACACGCCTGTTTCAAAAAAGGTCCGGCGACGTGCTGGCCGGGGCCGCCCGACGACACTTGCGTATTCTTCATCGGTATTCCACCGAAGGCGACGACCATTTCCGAATTACCGACAATCGAGTCCCAGGTGGTCGCTTCGGCCATCGCTGCCTGGGCGCTGCCGAGGACGTAGGGTAAAATCGCGTAACCGGCGGCGATCGAATAGGTGTGAACTTGGTTGGTAAAGCCGCCGACGGTGCCGAGAAAGCGCTGAAGTTGCGTCTTGGCATGGTGGAACCGGCCGGCACTCGACCAGCCATAGGAACCGCCAAAAATAGCTTGATTGCCGTGCTCGGTACGCACCCGGTCGATCTCGGTCGCGACCAGGTCGAGCGCTTCGTCCCATGGCACCGCGACGAAGGGTTCGGTGCCGCGCGCCTCGCGGGTACCGCCGGGGCCGTGATCGAGCCAACCTTTGCGGATCATCGGCCGCATAACCCGGCTCTCATCATAGACCGCGTCGACCATCGAATGGATGATCGGTGACGGGTCGGGGTCTTGGGCGAACGGACGCACCCCCACCAGACGGCCGTCCTCGACTTCCGCGGTGAATGTGCCCCAGTGGGACGTATGGAAGCGGTCTGAACGTGCCATCTAGGGGCGTCCTTTATTATCTTCGCGTAGTGTGTTTTAAAGCGCGCCATTGTCCGCACCGGCACGGCAATGTCAAAGGCCAATCCCAAAGGTAGTATCGCATCGTGCTATCCTGGCTCGGTCAACACGCGCGGCATGATCAGGAGAATCCGATGGATATTCGCCTTGACGGGAAAACGGCACTAATCACCGGCGGCAGCGAAGGGCTAGGCCGGGCCATGGGGCGTAAGTTCGCCGAAGCCGGGGCCAACGTGGTGCTGGTGGCGCGTGATCCCGGCAAATTGGAAGACGCGCAGCGGGAAATCTCCGACGCCGTAGCGGGCACCCAAGCGCGGGTTGAGGTGGTGAGTTGCGACGTCACCGATGCCGCGCAACTCCACGCGGCATGGGACACGGTGGCGGCGTCGCTGGGCACTGTCGATATTCTGGTCAACAATGCCGGCGCCACCGCCTTTGGACCTTTCTTGGATATCACCGACGAGATGTGGCAGGCCGATATCGACCTCAAGCTGTTCGCCGCCATTCGGTTGGCGCGCCTCGCAATGCCGGGAATGGCTGATCGAAAATGGGGTAGAATAATCAATGTGTTAGCAGTAAGTGCCAAGACGCCAGGTGCGGGAAGTGCACCAACGTCGGTTTCGCGAGCCGCCGGCATGGCATTGACCAAAGTTCTGTCCGCCGAAGGCGCCCCCAACAATATATTGGTCAACGCGCTTTTGGTCGGGTTGATCCGGTCCGGCCAGCACGAACGCCGTCACCAGGCGACGGCGCCGGAAAAAACTTTTGCAGAATATATTGCGCCGATAGAAGAGAAATTACCCATTGGACGCATCGGTCAGGCCGAGGAATTCGCAAACTTGGCGTGCTTTCTCGTATCCGATGCCGGCTCCTATGTCACCGGATGCGCTATCAACGTCGATGGCGGTCGTTCGCCGGTGGTCTAATGCCGATGGTTGATACTGGCACCGACGATACGCTGAGACAGGCCGTCCGCCAAGCGTTGCGCGGCGATGAGACGGCGAGTGTCGAAGCGTTGATGTCGCAGGTTCCGTTCGAGCAAGGCGATCGCGATGCCATCGGCGCGCGTGCGAAGGTGTTGGTCGAAGGTATGCGGGTGGCCCGCCGGCGTTTCGGTAGCCTCGATGATTTTCTCCAGGAGTACGAGCTGACGACCCCTGAAGGCGTTGCGTTGATGTGTCTCGCCGAGGCGCTATTGCGTGTACCCGACGCCGAGACCGCCGACCGGTTGATCGCCGATAAACTCGGTGGGGCTGAGTGGGAGGCCCATCTGGGGAACAGCGAGAGCTGGTTCGTCAACGCCTCGACCTGGGCGCTGATGTTGTCGGGCCGGGTGGTACAGGAGAATTTTAGCGACGATACGGCGGGTCTTCCGACGATCGGTCAGCTGATTGCCCGTGTGGGCGAACCGGTAATCCGTCAGGCGGTGCGGCGCTCGATGCGGATGATGGGCGGCCAGTTCGTCATTGGCCGGACGATCGGCGAGGCCCTGAAACGCGCCGCCGCCGACGAGGCCGACGGCTACCGGCACTCGTTCGATATGCTGGGCGAAGCAGCGCGGACCGCCGCCGACGCCGAACGCTATTTCCAAAGCTATATGACGGCCATCGAGGCGATTGGTGAAGCCGCCGACGGGCGCGGTGTTTACGACGCGCCGGGCATCTCGGTCAAATTGTCGGCGCTGTTCCCGCGCTACGAGTTCAGCCACGCCGGCGTGGCCGTCCCGGCGCTCGTAAAACGCCTGTTGTCGCTATCGCAGGCCTGCCGCCATCACGATATTGGCCTTACCGTCGATGCCGAAGAGGCCGACCGCCTCGATACCTCGCTCGACATTATCGCCGCCGTTTACGAAAGCCCCACGCTCGACGGCTGGTCCGGTTTTGGGCTCGCCGTGCAGGCCTATCAGAAACGCGCCGTTCATGTGGTCGATTGGCTGGTGGCGCTGGCCGAACGGGTCGGGCGGCCGCTCAACATCCGGCTGGTCAAAGGGGCTTACTGGGACAGCGAGATAAAATGGGCGCAGGAGGAAGGCCTCTCCGGCTATCCGGTGTTTACCCGCAAGAGCTCGACCGATGTGTCGTATTTGGCTTGCGCCGCCCGGCTGGTCGAGCGCCGGGACGTGATTTACCCGATGTTCGCGACCCACAACGCCCACTCGGTGGCGGCGGTTTTGCATCTGGCCGGCGATAGGCAAGGCTTTGAGTTCCAGCGCCTGCACGGCATGGGCGAGCCGCTTTACCACCAAATGGTCGGGGCAGATGCCAGCTCCCGAGTAGCCTGCCGGATTTATGCGCCGGTCGGTAGCCACGAGGATTTGCTGCCCTATTTGGTGCGCCGGTTGCTGGAAAATGGCGCCAACACGTCCTTCGTCAACCGTCTCGGCGACGACGATGCGCCGCTCGATGACATCATCGCCGATCCGGTGGTGACGACGAAAAAACTGAGCGCCGTTCCACACCAAAGCATCCCGCTGCCTGCCGACCTGTTTGCCCCCAATCGACAGAATTCCTCCGGAATCGACCTTACCGATCCGTTGAGTGTCGGGCCCCTGTTGGCCGAGATGGCGACCGCCGCCGAGACAGAATGGCGAGCCGGCCCTTTAATCGACGGCGATGCGGTTAGCGGTGAAACCCAGGCGCTCTTCGATCCCGCCGATAATCGGCGCATCGTCGGCCAGGTTAACGAGGCCAGCCCAGAACATGTTGATCGGGCCTTCGAGGCTGCCACCGAGGCTTTCGACAATTGGTCACGGTGGCCGGCGGACGAACGGGCGGCGTGTCTGGAGCGGGCCGCCGACCTGATGGAGGCTGACCGGGCTGAATTGATGGCGCTGGCTGTGCGCGAAGCCGGCAAGACCATCGGTGATGCCTTGGGCGAAGTTCGCGAAGCGGTCGATTTTTGCCGCTACTACGCGTTGCGTGCGCGCGCCGATTTTGCCCGGCCGAACCGCCTGGACGGCCCGACCGGCGAGACCAATGATGTGTCGCTGCACGGCCGCGGCGTATTCGTTTGTATCAGCCCGTGGAACTTCCCGTTGGCGATCTTTATCGGTCAGGTCACCGCAGCGCTGGCGGCCGGCAATGCGGTGATCGCCAAGCCGGCCGAACAGACGCCCCTGATTGCGTTCCGCGCCGTAAGTCTGCTGCACGAGGCCGGCGTGCCGGCGGGTGCGCTCAATCTGCTGCCGGGCAGCGGTACCGTGGTTGGCCAGGCGCTGGTCGCCGATCCGCGCAATGCCGGGGTCGCCTTTACCGGCTCGACCGATACGGCGCGGGCGATCAATCGGGCGCTGGCGGCGCGCGACGGGCCGATCGTCCCGTTCATAGCCGAGACCGGCGGCCAGAATGCAATGATTGTCGACGCCACCGCGTTGCCCGAGCAGGTCACCGACGACGCCATCACCAGCGGTTTCCGTTCCGCCGGCCAGCGCTGCTCGGCGTTGCGGGTTATGTTCGTGCAGGACGACGTCGCCGGGCGGACGCTGGAGATGCTGCGCGGGGCCAGCGCTGAATTGACCCTGGGCGACCCGATGGACCTGAGCACCGACGTCGGCCCGATCATCGACCGCGCTGCGCTGGCAACACTCACCGCGCACGCAGAAAAAATGGCGGTGACGGGTAAAACCCTGGTCGACCTGCCGCTACCGTCGGCGTGTGAGCACGGATCGTTCTTCGGTCCCAAGGCTTTCGAAATCGATACCCTCGAACGCTTGGACCGCGAGGTGTTCGGGCCGGTCATCCATGTGATCCGCTATCAAGCCCGCCAACTCGACGCCGTTATCGAAGCGGTGAACCGCACCGGCTATGGCCTGACATTGGGCATCCACAGCCGCATCGAGTCGACCCAGCGCTACATCGCGGAGCGGGTCCGCGCCGGCAACGCCTACGTGAACCGCAGTATGATCGGCGCCGTCGTCGGCGTGCAGACGTTCGGCGGCGAGGGGCTGTCGTGCACCGGCCCCTAGGCCGGCGGACCGCACTATCTCCATCGCTTCGCCGTCGAGCGCACCTTGTCGGTCAATACCACCGCGGCCGGTGGTAATACGACATTGGTGACGTTGGAGGACTGATCGGTTTTAGATGTCGGTGCGTTGCTATGCACGCTTCGGAATCGGGACGCGAAACAACAGGGTGTAAAGGATCGGTACAACACCCAGAGTAAGGACCGTCCCCAACGCCAGTCCGAACGACACCAGACTCGCTAGCGAAAAGAATAACGGATCGTCGAAGATTATCAGCGGCATCAGTCCCAATATCGTCGTGATGGTGGTCATCAAGATGGGCCGGAACCGGGCGAGACAAGAATCGATCACCGCGTCATAGGCCGCCTTTCCCCTGGATATCTCGGAATCGATGCGGTCGATCAATACGATACCGTTATTGATGATGATCCCGGCCAGGCTGAACACGCCGAGTATCGCGAAAAAGCTGAACGGCGCATTGAACACAAGTAATCCGACGATGCCGCCAATAAGCGACAACGGGATTGTCAAAAGAATGATCAACGGCCGCCGGAACGAATTGAACTGCCAGATCAACAATACCACGATGGCAAGCGCCGCTAAGGGCATGTTGCCGAACAAACGCTCCTGCGCCTCGGCCGATTTTTCCAGTTCTGCACCGATCTCCCAACGGTAATCCGGTCCCAGATCGAGCGCGTCGATTTCGGGCACCAGCAAGGCGAACAGTTCACCAGCTTCCAAGAACTCGTGCTTACCTTCGACCGCCACAGTCCGTTCCTGGTCGCGGCGAACGATGCGGTCGAGCTCCCAGACGCCCAGAAAATCGGCGATCTGAGAGAGCGGCACATTGGTGCCGCGGCCGGTAGAATAAACGCTAACGTCGGCAAGATTGAATACGGACTCGCGCTCTTCGTCGGCCGATTGAAATACGACCGGGATGATCTTGTCGCCTTCCCGGTACTCGGTAAACTCAACACCGTCGACGAACGCATTGAGCGACAGCGCGACCTCTTGTGATGTCACCCCCGCACGGCGCGCCCGCTTCTGATCGACCAGCACCTGAAGCTTCTTCGTGCGATTGGTCCAATCGTGGCGGACGTCGAGCGCACCAGGAATGGCGGCGAATTTGGTGCGCAGTTGTCGCGCTTTTTCCAGCAACGTGTCGGCGTCCGGCCCGATGAGCCGGACTTCGACCAATCCCTGTTCGCTGCCTCCGAGCCACATCGGTTTTATGCGACCGCGGACATCGGGAAAGCGGTCGAGCAGAAATTGGCGGCTGCGCTCGACCGTCGCCGCAACTTGCGCCTTGGTCTCGGTATCGACCAGCACGAAGGCGACGTGGGGATCGGGGTCGATCGGCGATAGTGAGAGAAAAAAACGCGGACCGCCACTGCCGATATAAGCTATCGAGCTGGTGACTTCCGGGTTCGCCTCGCCGTCGTCGAGCCAGGCAACATAGTCTTCGATGACATCGCGGGTGCGCGTCGCCCGGGTGCCGGCAGGGAGGTCGATATAGGCCAGGAACTGGTTGCGGTCGCTGGCGGGAAAAAAAGTTTTTCCGACGAACTGAAAGCCGTAACCGGAAGCGACAAGCGCCAGAATTACGCTGGCGAGGACTGCATACCTTTGGCTCAGCGCAACCGCAAGAACGGCCCGGTAGGCACGGTAAAAGCGGCCATCGTAAGCGTCGGTCTGGCTGCCGCCGCCCGGGCGCACGCGCACTTTCATAAATCCGAAACACATTGCGGGCGTTAACGTCATCGACAGCACCCACGACGTCAGCAGCAGAATGATCAAGACGAGGGGTAAAGCGATAATGAAATCGCCGGTGCTGCCGGCGATCAGCAGCATGGGGACGAAGGCCAAGATCGTCGTCAGCGACGAGGTCAGAAGCGGGATTGCCAGGGTACGCCCGGCCTCGAGACAGGCTACCTTGCGTTCGGAGCCCTGCTCTAGGCGCGCGCGAATATCCTCGGCGACGACGATGCCGTTGTCGACCAAAAGTCCCAGTGCGACGATAGTTGCCGCGATCGAGACACGCTGCAGGTCGACGCCGATGAGTGCCATGAAGATGATGCCGGTGAGGATCGTCAGCGGGACGAAGGAACCGACGATTAGACCGGTGCGCAGGCCGAGAAATACCATGACGACGATAAGCACTGTCACAAGCGTCAAGAAGACGTTGTTGACGGCGCTGCCCACCGCTCGCTCGATCAACTCGGGCTGGAAGGTGGCGAACTCGAGCACGTATCCCCATGGCAACGTGGCCTCGATTGCAGCGACGCGCTGGCGTAGCTGTTCGCCGAACTGGACGCTGTTGACGCCGTCGAGGACGGAGACGCTGGCGACGATCGCCGGCTTGCCTCGGAACAGCACCGGTTCTTCAGGGGGGTCGACCAGGCTGCGCTCGATCTCGACAAGGTCGATGAGAGCGACGACTTGGTCGTTCGCGGCGACCGGGATCAAGACATCACGGATATCGTCGAGGCTTTGAAAATTGCCCGACGGCTCGATGATCAGCGTCGATCCACCCAAGTCAAACCGCCCGCCCGGCAGCAACACGTTTTGCTGTTGCAAGGTGTTACCAATATCGATCGGTGAAATGCCGAACTGGGCCAGCTTTGCGTTGGAAAATTTCATCAAGACCTGTTCGTCCTGGACGCCGAGCAGGGTTACTTTCTTCACGCCGTCTAGCGAAGATAGCCGGTCGCGAACGTCACGCGCGACGTCGCGCATTTCTTGCAGCGTAAAGCCGTCACTCCATAGGGCGATGGTCGCGACAGCGGTATCGCCAAAATCGTCATTGACCGCCGGTCCAATCGTGCCGTCTGGCAGCTCGCCGGCAATGTCTGAAACTTTGTTGCGCAGGTCGCGAAACGCACCGTCTAGGTCGTCGACGTTATCTCCAAAAGTGACGTGAATAAGCGCAGTACCGCTTTTCGATGTGGATTTAATCTCATCGACTTCCGCCATGGTGCGGATTTGTGTTTCCAGCTTGCGGGTGATCAGATTCTCGACTTGAAATGGGCTCATGCCCGGGAAAGACGCCGTTACAATCGCTTCGCGGATCACAATGTTGGGATCCTCGAAGCGCGGCATGTTGTTGAATGTGACGATGCCGACAATTGTCGCGATCACCGCAAACACGCCGACCACGCGCAGATTATTAAGCGCGAATGCGGTGAGTACCGACACGTCAGGTTACCCGTTGCAAAGCGTGGTCATTCGTTCAGTAACTTTACCTTGAGGCCGTCCGACAGGAAGCTAACTCCTGCCGCCGCAATAACTTCGCCCGGTTGCAAGCCGTCATAGACTTCCACGTACCTGCCGGTGCCGGCGCGGACCTTGACCGGGCGTTCCTGTACCACCGAGTTCGCGGCATCGAAGACGTATACGTGCGACGATAGTCCGAGCGTTTGGCCCGATTGGTTGGCGGCGGCCAGGGCGGCAATGGGTATCAAAAAATTGGCGACGCTGTCCTCTCCACCAAGCAGAAATTCCGCCTCGGCAGTCATACCCGGGCGTACCGACGCAGGCGGTTGGAGAAGCGTCGCTTTGACCGGGAAGGCATTGGCGGCCCCGGCACTGGAGCCGATTTCAGAAACCACGGCGCTGCAATCACAAGATCCGATGGACGGCAATACGACGGTTGCCGGCAAGCCCAGGTTAATCTGTTCGATAACAGTCTCTGGGATGCTGAGGGCAATCTGTAAGGCGCCCTCGGCGAATATTTCGAAAAGCGGCTCGCCGCGATTGATCTCTACAAAGGGGTCCACCGACCGCGCCGCGACGATGGCGTCGAACGGTGCGCGCAGGACAGTCTTGCCCAGGTCGCGGCGGACCCGGCTGAGTTTCGATTGCGCGATTTCGACGTCGTTCTTTGCGGTTTCGAAAGACGCCTCCGCCTGGTCGAGCGCCGCTTGGCTGACCCATTTTTTCGCGAACAGGGTCTTTTGACGCTCCAATTCCAGCGATTTTTCCTTAAAGCCGGCGCGTGCGCTGCCCAAATCGGCTTCCGCCGTCTGCACATCTAATTTGTAGGGCTCGGCATCGAGCACCGCGAGTTCCTGGCCGGCGACGACTCGATCGCCGGTATCCACCAAGACCTTGGTCACGTTGCCGCTGACCTCGAAGCTTAGGCTGGAGGTATCCGTCGCTTCGACGACTCCGGGAAATTTTCGACTTCGTCCCGAGGCGTGCAGGGACACGGTGTAGGTCTTGATCGCCCTGATGCGTTCAGTGACCTCCGGCTCGTCTTCCTCGCAGCCGGCGAGCGCTAATGCGGCAAGGACTGCGATGACAAGTGTTTTTCGCACAAACGGCCTATTCGTTCGGGTTTAAGGCATTACCGGAGCCGACTCAGCCGTCGCCGGATATGCGCCAATGCATCGTCGTAGCAATATGGGTGCAGAAGGCAGCCGGTGGTCTGCTGCGTTTCGCCTTGGGGTTGGCCGTTGCAGTGTCCCAGTGCGCAATTGCGCGCCGTGGAAGCGATTGGAACCAGTGCAAGATGCGCATAGATTGACCTGTCTTTGTTTCTGGTTTCACACGAACACTTCTAGATTGTTTCGCCATTGCCGAAGTGCGCATGGAACGCTATCGGTTATGGCGGTATTTGTCGATGTTCTGGACCGCCTGACCTGGTGTCCAAGGCGCACAACAGGGATCGGGGATAATCGATGTCCGACGACGTAATAATAACCGCCGATGCGTTGCGCGCGCTGACTTATGAAATAATCCGTCACGGCGGCAGCGAAGCCGCGGAATGCCAGATCGTTTCCGACCATCTGGTCGACGCCAACTTATCGGGCCATGACAGTCATGGCGTCGGTATCGTGCCGACCTATGTGATCAATCTTCAGAAAAATATGTTGCGTCCCAACACTGGCGTGACGAACGTCCGCGACGATGGCGCGTTCCTGCAGTTCGACGGCGGCAAGGGCTACGGCCAACGGGTTGCCGGCGAGGCTATGTCGGCGGCGATCGAGCGCTGCCGCGAGACCGGCATCGTCGTTGCGACCCTCAAGAACGCCCACCACATCGGCCGTGTCGGCGCCTATGGCGAGATGGCGACGGCGGCCGGCATGATCTCGCTGCACTTCGTCAACGTGACCGATCATTTCACCATCGTGGCGCCGCACCGGGGCACGGATTCGCGATTCGGCACCAACCCCGTTTGCATCGCCATGCCGACGGGAAATCCGGCGGAACCGATCATTCTCGATATGGCGACCAGTAAGGTTGCCATGGGCAAACTCCGGGTTGCCGACAACGCCGGGCGGCGGTTGCCCGACGGTATCGTCATCGACGCCGACGGCGCGCCGTCGAACGATCCCGGGGTGATGTTCCGCGAACCGCGGGGCGCGCTGTTGCCCTTCGCCGAGCACAAGGGCTACGGATTGGCGTTGATGGCGGAACTGCTGTCGGGGACGCTATCCGGTGGCGGCACCATCCAACCGGCAAATGAGCGCCTCGACGGCATCATCAATACCATGACCGTCATCGTCCTCGACCCGGCGCGCCTTGGCGACGTCGGGTGGATCCTTGGCGAGGTCGATGCGATGGCCGCCTTCGCCAAAGCTTCGCCACCGACGGACCCTGATTTGCCGGTCCTGGTACCGGGCGAGCCGGAACGCCTGTCGCGCGCCGAGCGCAATGCCAATGGGGTGCCGTTGGACCGCGAGAGCTGGCAGCAATTACTCAGCGCCGGCGAGACGCTTGGCCTTGGCCGTGCCGAAGCGTTAGCGATCGCCGGTGTTGATTAAGCCGCACTGATTGACCTGATCGACACGCTCGCGGTCGCTCAACACCGCACCAGCCCGTGCCTGAAACCTGCGACCAGGTGCTATTGGACGGCGAGGCTCCATAACAATCAAAGGCACTTTGGTAAGGGTGCCAAAGGCCGTTCGCTGCTCCATAAAATACAGCTGTGATGATATTAAACACTATAATAATGTTATACAATTCCTATTGACTCTATAAACTATGTAATACATATTTTTTTACGCTTTTAAATTTGTGATTCCATGGTGTCAAATATGAACGCTTCCCACGTCACGGTCTCCGGGCTTAGCCATAGGTATCGGGCAACTCCGGCTCTCGACGGCATCGACCTCGATATCCCGGCTGGCCAACGGCTTGCTATCGTTGGACGCAGCGGCGGCGGTAAGTCGACGCTGCTCCATATCTTGGCCGGGCTGATCCGGCCGACCGCTGGCCACGTACAAATCGACGGTGAGACGGTCAGCGGCCCTTCGCCGCGCTGGAACGTCATGTTCCAGCAAGCCTCGCTCTATCCCTGGATGAGTGTGCGCCAGAGTGTTGAGCTCGGTCTGCGCTTTCTAAACCGTCGGCGCCAAGGCGATGCGATCGCCGAGCGATTGCTCGATCTGGTCGGGTTGGACGGCCTCGCCGACGTCAATGTGCAAAAATTGTCGGGCGGCCAACAGCAGCGGGTGGCGCTGGCGCGCTCGCTGGCGACCGAGCCGACTTTGTTGCTGCTCGACGAACCGTTTTCATCGCTCGACGCCTTGACCCGACACGATTTGCAGGACGCGGTTGGCCGTATTGTCAGCGACTTAGGCCTCACCATGGTGCTGGTCACCCACGACCTCGATGAGGCGATCGTGCTTGCCGATCGCATCGTCGTTATCGGCGAACAGCCCGGTCGTATCGTTGCCGACTTATTGGTCGATCCGACGCTATCCGACCGCCGCGACACCCACGCCATCGCGCCGCTGCGCGACAAGCTGCTGAGCCTATTTGGGGGGCAATCGGCGGGTGGTGGCGAACCCCATCCACACCCTGCAAGGCACGCCGCCTGATAACAGGCCATCTTCTGAAATAGGAACCTACCCATGAACGATTTTTCCGATGACTCCGCTCTGCTTGGGCGCCGCGACATCCTCGACCTGCTGGCCGGAGGAGGGCTAGCCGCCCTGGCGGCCAGCTTGCCTGGCAAAGCCTTTGGTGCGTTGCGCAAGCCGGACGACGAGGTGGTGCGGATTGGCTACATCCCGATCACCGACGCCACGCCGCTGCTGGTTGCCCATGCCAAAGGATTTTTCCAGGACGAGGGGCTCGAAGTCGCCAAGCCGACGCTGATCCGCGGCTGGGCGCCGCTCGTCGAGTCCTTCGCGGCGGGCAAATTCAACCTGGTCCATCTGCTGAAACCGATCCCCGTATGGATGCGCTACAACAACGCCGTTCCGGTCAAGATCACCGCCTGGTGCCACACCAACGGCTCGGGTGTGGTCACCGGCAAGCATATCGACGCCACCAGTTTCGCTGACCTCGGCGGCAAGCAGATCGCCGTTCCCTTCTGGTATTCGATGCACAACGTGGTGCTGCAGATGGGCCTGCGTCACGCCGGCATTACGCCGGTTATCAAGCCCCAAACGGCAAAGCTGGCGTCGAACGAGGCCAACTTGCTGGTCCTGCCACCGCCGGACATGCCGCCGGCGCTGGCGGCGCGCAAAATCGACGCCTACATCGTCGCCGAGCCGTTTAATGCCGCCGGCGAAATTCTAGCTGGTGCGCGGATGTTGCGGTTCACCGGCGACATTTGGAAAAACCATCCCTGCTGCGTTGTCGCCATGCACGAGGCCGATACGGTGGAACGGCCGGAGTGGAGCCAACGCGTGACCAATGCGGTGGTGCGCGCCGAGCACTATGCGGCCGCCAATAAGCTCGAAGTCGCCCACCTGCTGTCGCGCGACGGCGCAGGGTATTTGCCGATGCCGGCCAAAATCGTTGAGCGGGCGATGACCCTTTACGATCCGGCGGTCTACGGTCCGACCGGCGCGTTACAACACCCCGAGTGGCAAAACGGGCGCATCGATTTCCAGCCTTATCCCTATCCGTCGGCGACCAAACTCATCGTCAATGCAATGAACAATACCGTGGTGAGCGGCGATACGACGTTTCTGAAAGGCCTCGATCCAAACTTCGTCGCCGAAGATCTGGTCGATTACCGTTACGTTCGCAAGGCGCTGGAACGTTACCCGGCAGCCACTCTGCAGCACGGTATCGATCCGGCCAACCCCTACGAGCGCGAAGAGGTTATCGCCCTGTGACGACGACCGTCATCCCGCTCGGCCCTTCTGCGAATCCGGATCTCGCTCCAAGTCCGCCTCGGCGCCAGATGGTAGCGCTGGCCCGCGGCGCTGGATTCGCAGTTGTTGGCATTGGGCTGACGCTCGGGCTGTGGTGGCTCGCCGGGTTATGGCTGGTGGCTAATCCCAACCTGGTGGCCTTTGGCGGTTTTGCACCCGGCCCGACTCTGTCCGCCCTGTGGCAAATAGCTCAATCCGGCTGGCTGTGGAACGCAGCCGGCGCCAGCCTGTATCGCGTCGGTGCCGGACTTGGCTGGGCCATTGCCGTCGGGGTTCCACTTGGTATTCTAATCGGCGGCTCACGCGCTGCCGCGGCCGTCTCACACTTACCCTTTCAATTTCTACGCATGATCAGTCCCTTGGCGTGGATGCCGGTGGCGGTGATCGTTTTTGCAACCTGGAACGGTGCGATCATCTTCCTGATCGCCGCCGCGGCGATCTGGCCGATCGTGTTTGCCACCGCCAACGGGTTACGCAAAATCGATCCCCACTGGTTCACCGTGGCCCGCAACCTCGGCGGGCGGGGTTTCGCCTTGCTGCGCGTTATCGTGCTGCCGGCAATCGCTCAGGACCTGTTAACCGGTATCCGGCTGGGGCTCGGCGTCGCCTGGATTGTGCTCGTACCTGCTGAATTTCTGGGTGTCACGAGCGGCCTCGGTTTTGCCATCAACGACGCCCGCGACACCTTGGAATACGACCGGCTTACGGCAATCGTCATCGCAATAGGTGTGATCGGGCTCGTTCTGGATGGATGCCTGCTGGCGATGATCCGCCGCTATCGTTGGCATTCCTCCGACTAATATTTTTTCTTCTTCAACCCTGCCAAAAAGGAACATCACGATGTCTGTTACCGAAGTTCAAACAACCCATCTGCTTCCCGTCGACACCAAGGGTCTCGCCGACCTGGCAGAGGCCGGCAAGCAGGACCCCGGCAAGATCAACACACTCGCGGCCCGCACCGTTGTCGACAAACGATTCCGCTCGCTGACTTACGTGCGCGATTTAGAGCCCCTGGTGGTCGACGAGCCACCGCACTTGCTTGGCGACAATACCGCTCCCGCTCCTTCCGAGGTTGTGCTGTCGGCGCTCGGCGCCTGCCTGTCCGTCGGCATCCAGGCCAATGCCGCAGACCGCGGCATCGCGCTTACACGCATAGAGCTGGAGCTCGAAGGCGATATCAACACCACCGCGGTTTGGGGCGTCGGCGATCTCGACGACGACAAGCGCCTGGGCTTTTCGGCGGTACGGGTGAAGATAAACCTCGAAGGCGACGCCTCTGACGCTGAGCTCGACGCGTTGGTCGCCGACGCAGATCGCTGGTCGCCTGTTGGCGGAACCCTGCGTAACCCGGTCGACTTGACCATAGCTCCAGTCTGACGCAGAGCTCATCTGGTGCCCGACGGCAACCCAACGCCATCGACATCGTCCGGGTCGCTTGACGCGACCCGGCGCGTTGTCGCTGAAAAGCTACATCCGCTTACGGTACGGATAGACCAGGACGGGCTGTATCCAGAAGAGGTGCTGCGCGACCTTGGGGTGGCTGGGGCATTCGGCTTGCATTTAGTGGCCCGTGGCGGGCCCGGCGATATGGCTGGGGCCATCGATGCGATGACGGCCGTTGGCGAAGAATGCCTATCGACGTCTTTCCTCATGTGGTGTCAGAACGCCTGCGCCTGGTATCTGGAACAGACCGAAAACGAGGCGTTGCGGGCGCGCCTGCAGGACGAAGTCGCGACTGCCCGCCAACTAGGTGGCACCGCGCTGTCGAACCCGATGAAGCATTTTGCTGGCATCGAGCCTCTACGCCTGTTCGGCCGGCGGGTAGCGGACGGCTACGTTCTCGATGGACAGTTGCCGTGGGTGTCCAATCTCGGCCCCGACCACGTCTTCGGCGCGATATTCGGTGTAAAAAATGGCGGGCGCGAGCAGCACGTTATGGCGCTAATCGATTGCGCCGAGCCAGGTATTTCGTTGCGCCAGGACGCCCACTTCACGGCACTGGAAGGTACCCGCACCTTTTCCGTCCGTTTCACCGAAGCATTCGTGCCCGATACCATGTTGCTCGCCGAATCCGCCGAAGCAATGGTCGGCCGAATTCGCGCTGGTTTCGTTTTGCTGCAAACCGGGATGGGGATTGGCTTGGTGCGCGCCTGCCTTGATATCATGCGGCGGTCCGACCGGACGCTGGAACATGTTAATCGTTTCCTCGACGACCGCCCCGACGATCTGGCGGCGGAGCTCGAAGCTGTCGATGCTACGATCCGCGACTTGGCCACAACGCCAACCGAGCAATCACCCGATTACATGCGGTCCGTCCTGCAGGCCCGGGCCGATATCTCGACCCTGTCTCTGCGTGCCGCGACGTCGGCGCTCCTGCATGCCGGCGCCCGCGGTTATCTCCGTCAATCACCGGCTCAACGACGCCTTCGCGAAGCTCATTTTGTCGCCATCGTCACTCCGGCTCTCAAACACCTTCGCAGGGAACTCGCACAGACGGCATCGGTTGGCGCCTATTCTCTGTAGCGATAGCCAGATGGTCAGTGGATTATAGGGCGACCAATTTCAACGCAAGAAATTGAAGGCGCGTGCGCCCTGCATTGGGCTTCTAGGAATAAATTCCGATAGCGCCACCGACTACGGCGCCTAAAATTCCAGCGATGATGGCGACGTTTTCGTTGGGGACGCCCGGATTTTCCTTACTGCGGATATCAAACATAGCGGCAAACGCGTGACCGAGAATGAAGCCGACAACCGCTCCACCTACTAGAAAAAGAATTGTTGTTTGCATAGCGTCTGCTTCAAGCTGGGTGGCAAGTATATCCGTTCAATCCGCACTGGGCCATCAGGCTTATTGCGCCTAATTCTCCTCCTCGTAAATGCTTGCAAGCAAGAGACGAAGTTCGGACTCATACCAAATCTCGCTAGTACGGACCCCTTTCATGGTGACGGATTGGCCCGCCCGGTCAGGCGCGCGGCACAGCGCGATGCGGGGCCATCGGGCAAGCCGCGCAACGCCGCCGGAGGGCCAATCCGCCCCACCGCAGGCCGCCATCCTTTGTCCGCCGGTGTCGTTGCGGGCCGCTTGCGGTGCCAGCACCGCGGCGCAACCCGCGCCTATCCGGCGGATAAAATATAGGCGGTGAAATGGGTCTGTATTAACGAGACTTGGTATTAGTCGCCATGCGAAATTGGGATTGCGATTGGTCATCGCGGCAGATTTGACCCAATGCGCACCTTCCAAGCGAAAATGCTGATTTGGCGGCGGACGGCTGGTAGTGCGTAGAAGAGAATGCGCCTAGCCGTTTCGAATGTATCATGGCACTGTTGCGGCGTTGTTTTTCTTCAGAGAATTTGATGCCGTTACGCTGGGTCATGTTAATCGTTCTGTTCCTGGTGCGGCTCGCCATGGGCTACCAGTTTCAGTCCGTTGCCTCGGTATCCTCCCATCTCGTGAACGAGCTCGGCTTCAGCTATGCCCAGGTTGGTACGCTAATTGGGTTCTTCGTGCTGCCTGGCATCGTCATCTCGATTCCGAGCGGTGTTCTGACGCGCGCGGTCAGCGATAAGACGCTGCTGATGTTCGGCGCGCTGACAATGGTTGTCGGGGCGCTGGTAATGGGAATTGGCGCGGGCACTTCGGAGCTCTATGTGGGCCGCCTGATCACCGGGATCGGCGGCACCATTTTCAATGTGATTCTGACTAAAATGGTCACCGACTGGTTCGATGGGAAAGAGATCGTCACGGGATTGGCCGTCATGCTGACGGCGTGGCCGATCGGCATCGCGCTCGGCCTTCTGACCCAGGGCTTTATTGCCGATACCTATGGCTGGCCTTGGGCGATGCACGCCACCGGCGGTCTGGCGCTGGTCGCGTTTCTGTTGACGGCAACGCTATACCGCAATCCACCGCGCGCCACACTCGCTGCCAATCAACCACTGCAGTTTAGCGTACCGCGCCGTCAGCTCGTTCACATCAGTGTCGTTGGCCTCGGCTGGGCTCTTTTTAATGTGAGCTTAATCATCGTGGTGAGTTTTGGACCGGACGTTTTGATCGAGCATGGCTACGAGGCAGGCGCGGCGCGGGCGACAATCAGCCTTGCCACCTGGTCGATGCTGATTTCGATCCCTTTTGCTGGCCGGCTAATGGAAGTGTTTGGCTGGATAACGCTTTCCACAGTCGCGAGCCTGACGGTGGCAGCTGGCGTTATGGCAGCGCTCTCGCAGGGCCTGGCGCCGGAGATGCTCAGCGTTGCCTTCGGGCTGATTTTTGGTATCCCGGCCGGCGCGTTGATGGCGCTAACGTCGCAAGCGCTTAGCCCCGACAACAGGGGGCCGGGACTGGGAATTTTCTACACTTGGTATTTCGTCGGTATGACGATTGGACCCGCATTTGCCGGTAGGATGCGCGATCTGAGTGGCGCCGCCGCACCGCTGATTGCTGGTGCCGTCATGCTCATCGCCGTGGTTATGTGTGTCGGCGCGTTGCGGGCGCTTCAACGCATCTGGCCGATCGAAGGGGTGCCGAAGCGCGATGTGGTTTCTGGCTAGCCGGTCTTGCTGCAACAAACCACTTCGCGACTGATACAAACTGGGGCAATCGCATCACATCTGCTAAATCGCGCCGGCCTCGCGCAAGGCAACGATGTCTTCCGCCGACTTGCCAAGTTCGCTCAACACGGCGTCGGTATGTTCGCCCAGCACCGGCGGTGCGCGCCGGATGGCGGCAGGGTCGCGCGAGAATCGAAACGGGATGCCGGGAATTTTGATCTCGCCCTCGGTCGTGTGATTGGCCGTGGTGACAAGACCCCGCGCCACGGTATGGGCGGCGGTCAACGCCTGCTCGACGGTATTGATCGGGGCACACGAAACGCTGGCGGCGAGAAGCTTATCGAGCCAGGCCGCCGTGGTATCGGTGCGGAACAAATCGGCGATCATGCCGTCGCATGCGCCCCGGTTGGCCACCCGGTCGCGGTTGCGGGCGAAGCGTTCGTCTTCGGCCCACTCGGTATGGCCGACCGCGTTGCAGAATGTCGCGAACTGCGTGTCGTTTCCGATCGACAGCGCGATCATGCCGTCGCCGGTGGGATACGCGTTGTAGGGCACGATATTGGGGTGACCGTTGCCGTAGCGCCCGGCCGCCTTGCCCGATGCCAGAAAATTCGCCGCCACATTGGCCAACAGCGACACCCCGGTATCGTAGAGCGATACTTCGATGGCTTGGCCATGGCCGCTACGGTGGCGGGCGTTGATCGCAGCGAGGATGGTCGAGAGCGCGTACAGGCCGGTGCACAGGTCGACGATGGCAACCCCAAGTTTCATCGGTTCGCCCTCGGCCTCGCCGGTGATGGCCATCAGCCCACTTTCCGCCTGCAGCAAGAAATCGTAGCCGGGCAGGCCGGCGCGCGGGCCGGTCGAGCCATAGCCGAGGATCGAGCAGCGCACGATTTGCGGCGCGTTGGCTTCGTACCAGGCGTCGTCGAAACCGAACCTGGCCATGGTGCCAAGCTTGAAATTGTCGATCACCACGTCGGCGCCGCGCACCAGCTCGCCGAGAATTTCCTGGCCGGCTTCATGCTTCAGGTTCAGCGTCATACCGCGTTTGTTGCGGTTAGCGCTGAGGAAATAGGCCGATTCCTCGCCAACGAAAGGCGGGCCCCAGGCGCGGGTGTCGTCGCCATGACCCGGTTGTTCGACCTTGATTATATCGGCGCCCATGTCGCCCAGCAACATGGTGCAAAACGGCCCGGCAAGGACCCGCGTCAGGTCGATCACGCGAAGGCTGTCGAGGGCGCCGGGTTTTGGTTCGTCGGTCATGATCGCGATCCTCGACCCCATCCTTCGACAAGCTCAGGATGAGGTTTGGTATGCGTCGGCATCCTCATCCTGAGCTTGTCGAAGGACGAGGATGAAGACGGCGCCTATTCCGCTTTCAACTGGTTGCGGTTGTTGTTGAAGTCGTCGAGGTACTGATCGACTGCTTCCTTGTTTTTTACACGGAACTGCATGAAATCGGGTTCGCGTTTGTCGAGAAAGGCCTGCATGCCTTCGTTGGCTTCGTCGCTGCCCCACACGTGGGCGAGCAGTTCCATGCCGTGTTGCCACGAGGCATAGAGCTCGTCGGACTCGTGGTTGAGCGATTTCTTGGTCATGCGGATAGTCTGGCCGCTGTGCGACTTGATGCTCTCGCACCATTTCTCGGTCTCCTCGCGCAGTTTGTCTTGCGGCACGACCTTGTTGATCAGGCCGATCTCGACCGCCTCGGCGGCGGTGAAGGTGCGGGCGAGAAAGATCATCTCACGGGCCAGGCGTTCGCCGATCATGCGCGGTATGTATTGCGTTGCGCCGACCGTCGGGCACGCGCCGACCTTGGCGCCGGACTGGCCGAACATGGCGTTGTCCGAGGCGATGACCATGTCGCACCACAGCGCCAATTCGTGGCCGCCGCCCATGCACCAGCCGTTGACCATGGCGATCACCGGGATTGGCAGACCGCGGATGGTCATGGCGGTGCCGAGCATGCGGTCGTTCCAATGGTACGCGTTGGCCCAGTTCAACTTCATCATGGCGCCGAAGTCGCCGCCGGCGGAGAACGACGTGTCGCCGGCGCCGGTGACGACGGCAGCCACGATTGTGGGGTCGTTGCGGGTCGACTTGAAGGCGTGAATCAGCTCGTCGAGGGTGTGCTCGCGGAAGGCGTTCTGAGATTTGGGCCGGTTTATGGTGATCCAGGCGACATTATTTTCGACTTCGAATAGAATGTCGTTGAAGTCGTCGGACGTGGGTAGATTGGACATCGGTTCGCTCCCCATTGAATTCTTGTTATATGTTTCCGTACGGCGTTTAGCCGCCTGGTGCAACGGGCGTATAAATTGCCCCGCCACAATGTTAAATTTGTCCGGACATATAAATAATATTATTCGAGCACACAACATGCCATGCCGGTCCGGCCACCGCTCGTTGTCGGTATTTAGAGGGGGGAAAAGTTCGGATGTTCAATCCATTCAAAGAGGTCGAGCTTATCAAGGCTCAGGTTCTTCAAACGTTGCCGGACAAGTTCCGTAGTAGCCGCCGCTCGGATTGGTCCGATCCGAACCGGCAGGGCGCCGAAGTCGAATGTTTTCTCGAGGGCCCCTCGTTCGACCGCGCCGGCAATCTCTATTTCACCGACATTCCCTTCGGCCGTATTTTCCGCATCCCGCCGGACGGCGATATCGAATTGGTCGCCGAATATGATGGTTGGCCGAACGGCCTGAAGATCCATAAAGACGGGCGTATTTTCGTTGCCTGCTACAAGTACGGCATCATGGAGGTCGACCCCGATAAGGGGACGGTCGAGACAGTTTTGGGGTCGGTGTTCAGCGAAGGCTTCAAAGGCACCAACGACCTCCATTTCGCTAAGAACGGCGATCTGTATTTCACCGACCAGGGCCAGACCGGCGTGGTTGACCCCACGGGCCGCGTGTTTCGGTGGGGTGCCGACGGCAGCCTCGACCGATTGGCGGTCAACATACCCAGCCCCAACGGCATAACGCTGAACATCAAAGAGAACCAGTGTTACGTCGCGGTCACGCGGACCCAACAGATCTGGCGTCTGCCATTGATGGCCGACGGCAATGTGTCGAAAACCGGGGTGGCGATCCAACTGTCCGGCGGCCATGCGGGTCCCGACGGCCTCGAGAGCGATTCCGAAGACGGTTTGCTCGTGTGCCATCTGGGCGTTGGCATCTGGCGGTTCGACGATAACGGTTTGCCGACCCATCTTATTCATGCCGGCGACGCGCACCGGTTGATGACCAATATCGCCTTCGGCGGCCCTGCCAACCAAACGCTGTTCATCACCGATTCCCTGAACGGCAACATCCTGACTGCCGAGCTGCCGATAGCCGGCAAAACCATGTACGGCCTAAGCTGAGGCGCCGATCTCCGCCGCTGCGACACGACACACGGGTGCGCCATGACTGCTGCCATCAACAAAATCCTGATCTACGGATATGGTGTCATGGGGCAGGCGGTCTCCGGCACTTTCGCTGAGGCCGGCTTCGACGTTCATGTGGTGTCCTCGCGCGCCAATGCGTTGGCCGGCAGCGCCGATCCGGTGACATTCCATGAAAATCTGTCCACCGGCGCGCCGGATCTGGTCCCCGACATCGTCATCGAGTTCGTGCCGGAGAACTACGAGGACAAGCAGGCCGTCTACCGCGAAATCGAGGCGGCCTACGGCGGCGCGCCGCTGATCGCCAGCGGTACCTCGGGCCTAGATCTGACGAAGCTGGCCGACGGTCTGGCTCACGCCGAGCGGTTCCTCGGCGTGCACTATTTCATGCCGGCCGAGAGTACGGCGGTGGTCGAAGTCATGGCCGGGCCAAGCTGTCCACGCGAAGACGTCGACGCGGTGTCGGACGCCATGAAGCGCACCGGCAAGGAAACGGTGGTTCTGTATAGCCCGGTGGTCGGCTTCCTGATCAACCGGCTGCAGCACATCATCCTGCACGAATGCTATTACCTGATGCAGAACGGCGTCGCTGGACCCGACGATATCGACATGTCGGCGCGGCTAATGCTGGGGCCGCGCATGTGTCTCAACGGGCTGGTCCAGCAAAAGGATATCAGCGGGCTCAAAATTCACGCCGATGCCCAGCGATCCATCGTGCCGGAGCTGTACCCGGTCGATACGCCCAACCCGATGATCCAGGATATGGTGTCGCGTGGCGAGGGTGGGCTGGGCGACGGCAAGGGGTTTTATGACTGGTCCGGTATGGATGTCGGCGAAATCCGCGCCCGCGCGGGCCGCCGATTGCGCAAACTGACCGAATTCCTGCGTGCCGAAGCGGCGGAAGAGGCCGGCGCTCTGGAACCGCGCCCGCGCTCGCGCGCAGAGCTTTTGGGCGAGTGAGCGACGGAGATCTCGTTACCTCTCGCCCGTTTACCCTGGGTCTGGTAACTTCGGAGTAGCCACAGGGTTCGCCAATGAAAATCACCGAAATCACACCGATCGCCATTTCGCTGCCGATGACCAAACCGCTCAAGATGGCGGGCATCGTCTTCGACCATAGCGACAACGTGCTGGTTCGCGTTACCACCGATAACGGTCTGGTCGGCTGGGGTGAAGCGTCGGCGTCGCCGACCATGACCGGCGAGACGGTGGAAAGCATGATGGCGGCGATCCGCTACCTCTCGCCGTTTTTCATCGGCCGCGACCCTGCGGAGTTTGCCGATAATCTGGCGCTGATGGATTTCCGCCTCTACGGCAACGCCAGCGCCAAGACGGTGCTGGAAATGGCGTTCTACGATCTGGCGGGCAAGGCAGTGCAGAAGCCGCTGGCGGAACTGCTGGGCTCGGTGCGGCGAACGCGCCTGCCGGTCTTGTGGCTGCTGGCGTCGGGTAGGCTCGATGAGGATTTGGCCGACGGCAAAGAGAGGCTCGATGACGGCTTTAAATCGTTCAAGATCAAGGTCGGGACGAACTCGGTCGCCGACGACATCGAACGCGCGAAGCAGGTCCGCAAGCTGGTCAATGGTGGCGTCCAATTGTCGTCTGATACCAATCAGGGCTGGTCGCTTGAAGACGCCATCACGTTTGTCGAGGGGGTTGGTGACACATTGGACTTCATCGAGCAGCCGATAATGGGCCATGACGTCGAAGGCATGGCCGAGGTACAGCGCCACGCCAAGGCGCCGATCGGCGCCGACGAAGGCCTGCACAGTCTCCGGGACATCCGCCTCCACAAGGAAATGGGTGCAGCCCAGGGCGGCAGTCTGAAAATGATCAAGCTGGGTGGTGTCACCCGCGCCTATGAGGCGGCGTGCCTGTGCGACGAATTGGGCATGAACGTCAACATGGCGGGCAAGATTGCGGAATCGAGTATCGCCAGCGCCGCCGTTTTGCATATCTCGGCTGCCGCGCCATCGCTTGACTGGGGCCTCAGCATTACCAATCAATATGTCGCCAAGGATCTTGTGCGCAATCCGATCGTGGTCGTGGCGGGCGACGCCGTTCTGCCAGAGGGTGCGGGGCTTGGCGTCGAGGTCGACGAGGACGCGGTGCAAGAGTTCAGTGTTAGCCGTTAACAGTTAGCTATCGGCCGTTAGCCACAACCAAGCAGCTAATAGCTACCCGCTAACAGCTCACGTCAGTCCCGCGTGCGCCAATCGCGCCGCAAGTCGAGAGAATAGACGAACCGTCCCTCGGGATGAACGCTGCGCGTGGTCTCGAACAGCCGGCCGTTATGATCGGTGTAGCGGCGAACGATCGTCATCGCCGCTGTGTCCGGCGCGACTTCCAGATGCCTTGCCAGTGCTCCGTCGATGTGGCTGGCGAACATATCGAGCTGGGCGTGGCCGATGATTTCGCCGTGTTGCTGCTCGATGATTTGGTGAACCGCACGGTGATCGACCGACACTTGCCGCGCGGCATTCTCGAACTGGGGCAATACGTAGACGTCTTGCCAGCAGATCGGCATGTTTGCCCTTTCCGAGCGGCGAACGCCGCTAATTCGGAACCAGTCGGCGCCCGACTGCACTTTCAGAATTTCGGCCTGTTCGGCATTGAGCGAAATGCGGCCCGACTCCATGACTTCGAAGCTGGTCCCCGGATAGCGTAATAATTCCGACAGGGCGCTGACCGATTGCACGTATGCTTGCTCGGGCCGCGCCGACATAACGCGTGTGCCCGAGCCGCGGCGCATTGCCACCATTCCTAACTCGCGCAATTGGCGTAGCGCTTCGCGCACGGTGTATCGGCTGACGTTGTAGCGGTCGCACAATTCCATTTCGGTCGGCAACATCGCGCCCACCGCGAACTTCTCAGCGGCGATGTCCGCCATCAGGTCGTCGGCAATGACCTGGTAGCGCGGCCGGTCGGTATCGCTGATCGTCGATGTCATCACCTATCTTCCGCTGTACGCACGAAAGAATCTACCTCTCGGCGTCGTTTAATGCATCGATAGGATCGTCGAACCCAGGGCATCGCTTTACAGGCGCCAACACCGGTGCGATACGTGATTTTCCAATAAGAAAAGCCAGGGGGGATCGTCATGACCTATCCGACAGGTGAAAGTTACGCCTGGAACGTTGAGGCGATCGGCTACTGCGATCTCGAAGGACGGCCGGCATTCAAACTGGCGCTGCATCAAGCAGGCGACCGCTGGTATCTCTATACGGCCAAATTCTGGCATCCGGGATATTCCATCGTCGAGGTCACCGACCCAGCCAATCCGCGGTTTGTCCGTTTCATCGAAGGTCCGGCGAACACCTGGACCTTGCAGGTACAAATCGCCGATGGAAAGATGATCACGTCGCAAGAAAAAATCATGGAGGGCTGGGGCGACACACCGGGCATGCCCAATGGCGAGGGGTTTTTGATCTGGGACCTGGCCGACCCCGAAGACCCGCAACTGCTGGGTCATTTCAAGACCGAGGGCGACGGAACGCACCGCAACTATTACGATGGCGGCCGTTACGTCTACGCCACCGGGCTGCCCAACGGCTATATCGGCCATATATTGCAGATCGTCGATATCGACGATCCCGCCAATCCGACGGAGGTCGGGCGTTGGTGGAAACCCGGTCAATGGACGGAAGGCGGCGAGACCGGTGCGCCGCTCGGTATCTTGCTGCATGGCGGCGCCTATGTGAAAGGCGACCGCGCCTACATGCCCTATGGCTCGGGCGGGTTCGTCATCCTCGACATTTCCGACAAGACCAAGCCGACGATGATCAGCGATTTGCCGTTTTCGCCGCCCTTCGTCAATTTCATCGCCGTGCACACCGCCGTGCCGTTGCAGGGGCGCGATCTGGTGGTGGTCAATTCCGAGGCGATCAAGGAGAATTGCGAGGAACCGCTGGGCTATTGCGGCATCGTCGATGTCAGCGACGAGACCAATCCGCATCTCATTTCGCTATTCCCGCTTCCGGTACCGCCCGCGGCGGCGCCGTACCGAAATTTCTGCGAGCGCGGTGGCCGCTTCGGGCCGCACAACCAGCACCAGCCCCAAAACCAGGACATCCTCTATCAGGGCGAAGATTTGTCTTTCGTGACCTATTTCAACGGCGGATTGCGGATATACGATATTACCGACGAGCGGTTGCCACGCGAAGTCGGCTATTTCATGCCGCCCGACCCGTTGGAACGCCGCGGGTTATTGCCGGCGAGCAAACTCGTCGCCCAAACCGAGGACGTGATCGTCGATAATCGCGGCAATATTATCGTGTCCGACAAAAACCACGGCATCTATGTGCTGCGCTACAACGGCCTGAATCCATAAACGCCATCCGGCGGCGCCCGCATCGTGAGCTTGTCGAAGGAGAGGGAGCCGGGCCGCTTACTTGTATGTCGAGGAATGACGCTGGTTGGCGTATATCAGCGTCGTCCGGGTGAGGCCGTCTCATACTGAGGCCGGTGATCGTGATCGGCCTGCTGATCAGAAAAAACATTTGGTGCGCGGCCTCAGCTTCGGCTTCGTGCGCCGGGCAAATTAAGGGGGACCTCACGGCTCGCCTGTCGACGCATGAGTTAGCAATCCAACTTCGCACCTCGACGTGAATGCGACGGGCCGGCGCCGCCACAGCTATAAGAATTTCTGATATGGATTATCGAGATACATAATTATTCACACGGTCGCTTCCGCGTTATAATGCACGCTTACGGAATTCGGGCGCGGTATGCCGTCCGCCGGACGGGTTAAGGAGCAAGCGATGAAATTCGGGCTATTCGGCGGCGCCCAGGCCGTGCCGGGCCAAGTCGTTACCGAAGCGGCGCTCGGCTATCACGAGTATGGCGAATATATCCAACTGGCCGAAAAGCTCGGCTATACCAGCGCCTGGTTGGTCGAACACCATTTCACCGGCTTTTCCCAGTTGTCGGCAACGTTGAACTATCTCTGCTATCTAGCTGGTATCACTTCGAAAATTCGTCTCGGTAGCGCCGTTGTTGTGGTGCCTTGGTTCAACCCCATCATGCTGGCCGAACAGGTTGGCACGCTCGATCAGATTTCCAAAGGCCGCTACGATTTCGGCATCGGCCGCGGCTACCGCGCCAACGAGTTTGTCGGCTTCGGCATCGACATGGCCGACGCGGAAGACATCTTCCAGGAATCGATCGCGATCATCAAACGCGCCTTCACCGAGCCCGAGCGCTGGTCCTACAAGTCGGACCGCTGGGAGTTCAACCAAGTGGTCGTCGAGCCGCCGACCGTGCAGCAGCCCTATCCGCCGATGTGGGTCGGCGCCGGCAGCGAGGGCTCGATCCGCAAGGCGGCGCAAAACGGCTACAATTTGTTGCTCGACCAGATGACGCCGTTCGAGGGCATCGGCGAGCGGATCAACTACTATCGCGACGAGCTCGACAAGCAGGGCCGCGACTTCGATCCCTATTCGATCGCCGTGACCCGCGGGTTGATGGTCGCCAATAACGGTAAAGCGCGCAAAGCCGCACACGCCCTGCGCAATAAGTTCATCACCGAAGTGCAGGTTCTGGCGACCGACAAGCGGTTCCAGGTCAAGTCGTTCAACCCGGTCGCTGGTTCCCGCTGGAAGGGCCGCAACGACCCGGTGGCCATATCCGAGGCCGGCGCCATCCTCGGCAAGTCCGACGAGATGGGCGAGCGCATCCAGAAACTCTACGATCTCGGCGTGCGCAATGTTCTCTTGCACGACCTCGCCGGCGAGACCGAGTCGCTGCAGCAGTTCGCCGAAGAGGTAATGCCGCACTTCCTCGATAAGGAAGGCCCGGTGGCGCAAGCCGCAGAGTAGGGCGGGCGCGGCGATGCCAATCTGCCCTGCAAATTAGGCAAATCAGACCGTCGCGTTGCGCATAGTCGAAGCCAGCAATACTGGTGCCGTCGCGCGGCTGCGCTATGATAGGTTAAACTATGTTTTAGCGGGCGTCGGGGGCGCCCGTACACCAATTCAAGCCACAAAGCCGGCGTGACGTGCTGGCCATAAAAAGGGAATTAAGCCGTGGACGCACCCGTATTCGGCACAGGGCCATACGCTGTCAGCCAACCTGTCACCCGCACCGAAGATCCGCGCCTGTTGCGCGGCGGCGGTGTGTACACCGATGACCGCAATTTGCCGGGCCAGGCCTATGCGGTGTTCGTGCGTTCAGTCGTTGCCCATGGCGACATCAAAGCCATCAACATCGACGCCGCCAAGGCCGCGCCCGGCGTGCTGGCAGTCTACACCCACACCGATATCGACGCCGCCGGCTTCGGCAACCTGCCCAATAACCTGCCGCTGAAAAGCCGCGACGGCTCGGACCTGATCGTGCCGCCGCGCCCGGCGCTGGCCAAGGGCCGGGTGCGTAATGTCGGCGAGCCGGTGGTTGGCGTGATTGCCGAGACTTTGGACCAGGCGCGCGACGCGGCTGAACTTGTCGAACTCGAGATCGACCCGCTGCCGGCGAACACCGACGTCGACGCCGCCGTGGCCGATGGCGCCCTGCAGTTGCACGAGGACGCGCCGGGCAATGTCTGCATCGATTTCCAGATGGGCGACGCCGACGCCACCGCGGCGGGGTTCGAGGCGGCGGCCCATGTGACCCGCCTGCGCCTGGTCAACAATCAGGTCTTCGTCTCGGCCATGGAGCCGCGCGCGTTCATCGGCGATTACGATACCGAGCGCGACCGCTATGTGGTCTACACCGGCTGCCAGGGCGTGTTCGGCTTGCGCAATGGCCTGGCCAACGCGATTTTGAAAGTGGCGCCCGAGAAGGTGCGGGTGATAGCTGGCGATATCGGCGGCTCGTTCGGCATGAAGGCGATGCCCTATAACGAATACCCGGTGGTTTTACTGGCGGCCAAGCAACTCGGCCGGCCGGTCAAATGGACCGCCGACCGCTCGGAAAGCATGCTGTCGGACCATATGGGCCGGGGCAGCGTGTACGACGCCGAGCTGGCGCTCGATGCCGATGGCAAATTTCTCGCCGCGCGGGTCAACGGGATCGCCAATATGGGCAGTTATTTGACCGGCACCGGGCCGCTCGCCCAGACGGTCAACGTCTGCAAGAACCTGCCGTGTATGTATCAAACCCCGGCGGTCGATGTGAACATGCGGTGCGTGTTCACCAATACGGTCTACGTCGGCGCCTATCGCGGCGCCGGCCGGCCCGAGGGCAACTACATCATGGAGCGCCTGGTCGATACCGCGGCGCGCGAGATGGGGATCGACCGGGTCGAGATCCGCCGCAAGAACCTGGTTTCGCCCGACGCCATGCCGTTCACCGCGGCGAGCGGGCAGGTCTACGACAGCGGCGATTTCGAACCCATATTCGACAAGGCGTTGGCGGCCGCCGACTGGGATGGGTTTGGCAAGCGGCGCGCGGCGTCGGAGGCGGCGGGCATGAAGCGCGGCCTGGGTATCTGCGCCTATCTCGAAGTCACCGCGCCAGCCGGCAAGGAGATGGGCGGCCTGCGCTTTACCGACGACCGGGTAACAATTGTCTCGGGCACGCTCGATTATGGCCAGGGTCACCGGTCGACGTTTGCGCAAATTCTGTCGGCCCGTCTGGGCATCCCCTTCGATAAGATCGACCTGCTGCAGGGCGACAGCGACGAGCTGATCGTCGGCGGTGGCACCGGTGGCTCGCGCTCGGTCATCGCCGAAGCCGGCGCGCTGTATGAGACCGCGGCCGAAGTCATCGAAAAGGGCCGCGCGGTGGCGGGTCATGTGCTGGAAGCGGCGGTCGAGGATGTCGAGTTCGCCGATGGGGAATTCCGCATCGCCGGCACCGACCGCAGCATTGGCATTTTCGAGCTGGCGACGCGGGCGCGCGAGCTCGGCGGGGTCGATGGGTTGCCGGAGACGATCGATACCGAATTGGTCCACGACACCGCGCCGTCGGCGTTTCCCAACGGCGTCCATATCTGCGAAGTCGAGATCGATCCCGAGACCGGAACCACGCGGGTCGACCGCTACGCGGTGGTCGACGATTTCGGCACCATCGTCAACCCGCTGCTCGCCGAGGGACAGGTCCATGGCGGCATCGTTCAGGGCATCGGCCAAGCGCTGATGGAACACATCGTCTATGACGATGACGGCCAATTGCTGACCGGTTCCTACATGGATTATCAGTTGCCACGCGCCATCGAGGTGCCCGATATCGTGTTCGACGATCACCCGGTGCCGGCGACCACCAATGTGCTCGGCGCCAAGGGAGCCGGCGAGGCAGGGTGTAGCGGCGCGCTGCCGGCGGTGATGAACGCGATGGTCGACGCGCTGGCCGAGTACGGGGTCACCAACATCGACATGCCGGCGACGCCGCACCGCGTCTGGCAGGCGATCCACGGTAACGCCAGTTGATTATTACCGTGCGTCCTAGCCAATGATGTTGCAAAGCGTGCGCGTGCGGGTGGCGGCGATGCCGCCGCCGCTAGCCGGTTTCCTGTTGATCGTGCTGGCCAGCGCCTTCTTCGCCACGATGCACAACACCATTCGCTTCGTTACCGCCGGCGAAGGCGTCCATCCGTTCGAGGCGGCGTTTTTCCGTAACCTGTTCGGCGTTATCGTGTTTATTCCGTGGCTACTGAAAAACGGCTTCAGCGGCTTCCGGACCAAACACTTCGGCATGCATCTCGGCCGCGCTGGGCTGAATTCGGTTTCCATGCTGTCGTGGTTTACCGCGCTTAGCCTGATGCCGGTCGCCGACGCCACGGCGTTGAGCCTCATGGGGCCGGTGTTCGTCGCCCTGCTTGCCATTGTATTCCTCGGCGAGCGCGTAGGCCCGCGGCGCTGGCTCGGCATCAGCCTGGCGATCGCCGGCGGTTTGATCATCATCCAGCCCGGCTTTTCAGCGGTCGGCACCGGCACCTGGCTCATTCTATTTTCCGCCATCGTCGTGTCGTGCTCGAAGCTGATGGCGAAAGTCCTGTCGGATACGGAATCGGCGGCGACGATTGTCGCCAATCTGACCTTTCTCATGGTGCCGATCTCCCTGGTGCCGGCGCTCTTCGTCTGGCAGACGCCGACCCTGGAGCAACTGGCGTTTTTGGCCTTGATCGGCGTGTTCGGCACGATCGGACATTTGCTGTTCGTGCAGGCCTATAAACTGGCCGATATCAGCTTGGTCGAGCCGGCGATTTTCACCCGCATGATATGGGCGGCGCTGATCGGCTTCCTGCTGTTTTCTGAATTCCCCGATCTGTGGACCTGGATCGGTGGCGCGGTGGTCGTCGTCGGCACCACCTACATCGCGCGCCGCGAAGCTGTCCGCGGGGTGAAAAAAGTGCCGGTTGCCGCAGCCCCGGTGGGCGACTGAGGCGGCGGTCGCCCGGCGTCATCCTTCGACAAGCTCAGGATGAGGATTTAAGAGGACGCGAAAAAACAAACCCCTCATCCTGAGCTTGTCGAAGGATGAAGGGTAAGGCGCGATAAATCCCTTACGCCAACGACGTGCCGTAGCGCCAGCGGGTGATGCGGACTTTCTCGAAGACGCCGCCGGCAGTCATTGGTTCGGCGGACACAAGCGCTTCGGCGGCGGCGCGGTCGACGACCTCGATGATGAACAGGCTGCCTTGCACCTGGAGGCCGTCGTCACTGCGCAATGGGCCGTGGGCGACGAACCGGTCGATGATCGAGCCCTGGTAGGTGTGGTGCGCGGCGGCTGTCTGCTTGCGCCGCTCGGTCGCATCGGGGCCGTCGATGCATTCGCACACGAACATCTGCATCCCAGTTTCGGGCGCGCGGTCGCCCTGGCGC
>JAPUHN010000299.1 GCA_027297685.1 Alphaproteobacteria bacterium
TCGAATGAGACGGATATCTGGCAGATTTGCGGCCGGTACCGACTAGTCGGGCAGACCGAGTTTTTTTAAATTCTCGCCCATGCGGTCCAAACTGGCCGGCGAGAAAACCATCGCTTGCTTGAACTTTGTAACGGTTAGATCGGGAAAGCTTTTCATCATGCGTGCAAAAACGTCCCGCGCCTCTTCCATCCGGCCGGCGCCAGATAGACACGACGCCAAATTCCGCTCGATCCAGTGGGCATGAGGCCGCTCCTCGAGCCCCCGACTGTAAGACTTTATGGCGCGATCGTAATCTTGTGCGACCTCATAGGCCGATCCCATACCGACATGTTGATTGAAGTTCATGGGGTCGAGCGGGCTCAGGCGGAGCGCGTGTTCGAAATGTTCGATCGCGCGGTCGGGACGATCCGAATAATTTTCCAGCCAGCCAAGGCGGCTCCAGGCCCAGGCTGAATTAGGGTCGAGCGCAACCGCGCGTTTGAGCAACACCTGTGCCGTGCCATGGTTTCGAACAAAGGTGTGGATCGTGCCGAGCACTGTCAGAATCAGCGGATCGTCGCCGCTTAGCTGGGCCGCCCGTTCAGCCAGTCGCAGCGCTTCAGCTTGACTGCCAGCGATGTCGTCGGCCCAGTTGTAGACTGAGCGTTGCCCGTGGCACCAACCCGCCAACGCGAGGGCGAGCGGGTAGTCGGGATCGATTTCCAAAGACTTGTCGAGCAGTTCCAGCGCGACGGCGCTTTCATCCTTTTCCAGCACCCACACATGGGGCATCGCGCGCATGGCAAAATCGTAGGCGCCGAGGTCTTGCGGCCGCTTGCGGCGCGAGCGCTCTATTTCGGCAATCCGAATAGAGGGCTGCAGAGCGCCGGCTACCTGTTCGGTAATTCGGTCCTGCAAGTCGAAAATATCGTCTATTTCACCGTCATAGCGCTCGGCCCACACATGCGCGCCGCCTTCGGTCTCGACCAACTGGACCGTAATACGCACACGTCCGCCGGCCCGCTGAATGCTACCCTCCAGCACATAGGCGACACCAAGCTCTCGGCCAATGTCGAGCACGTTTGTTGCCTTGCCTTTGTAGGTGTAAGCGGTGTTACGCGCGATCACAAAAAACGACCGGATACCCGACAGCGCCGCAGTAATGGTCTCGACAATACCGTCGGCGAGATATTCTTGCTCGGGGTCAGCCGACATGTTGTCGAAGGGCAAAACGACGATCGAAGGCTTGTCGGGCAACGGCGGCGGCGGTTCGGATTGCCGTTGGCTACGCCCAGCAGTTCCGGTCATTGCCGACCATCGCCATACATGCACTGGCCGCTTGATATTCTTAAGTTCTTCGAGGCCGCTATCGGTAAATTCGATTTCCAGGCGATCGCGCACGTCGTCGTACACCCGCGACGATATGCAAATGCCGCCCGGCTCGGCGAGCTCTTGCAGGCGCGCAGCGATGTTTACGCCGTCGCCGTGTATGTCCTCGCCATCGATAATTATATCGCCCAAATTGACGCCGATCCGCAAAACCTGTTGTTCGTCCGCCGGTACGTCGATATTGCGCGCAGCCATACCTTGCTGAACTTCGACCGCACACTGGGTTGCTTCGACGACACTGGCAAATTCCAGCAGCAGCCCGTCGCCCATGGTCTTGACGATGCGCCCGCCATGAGCAGCGATTTTTGGATCGATGAGCTCGGCACGATGGGCCCGCAGCGTCGCCAGCGTACCGGTCTCGTCGGCGCCCATCAGCCGCGAATAGCCAACAACGTCAGTGGACACGATCGCCGTCAACCTGCGCTCATCTGCTGCCACTGATCACTCCCTGTCGGACCGCTTTCGCCGCAACGCGATTCAAACGGAATTCACGATTAGGCCGCCAGCATCTTCTGCGCTAATTCGAGATTAGCAGGATCGGGCTTTAGCTCACCCGTTTGGATTCGCCGGGTTATTTCAGTAACTGCGGCGTTGGCCGGCGCCGACAGACCGCGGTGTTCGAATTGCTCGACGACCAGGCCGTTGATCATGTCGACTTCGCTGTAGCGGCCCTTCAAATGGTCCTGCAGAACGCAATCGCGCGCGCTCGGCCCGATGTCCTTGGCCAGCTTGTTCAGCAGCTTATCGAGCAGGTTGTTGGTGTCTTTGACGTCTTCCGGCGTCAGGCCAAAGATCGGTTCGACGGTATAGCCCAACTCCTGGCCAGCGGTCAGCGCTTCGGTGCCGATACGCGAGATGAACTCACGCATTCCCGGCAGCTGGACGGCTTCGTTCAAGGTCAGCCCGAGCATCGCGAAAGGCCCCAGGCACATGGTGTTGACCACCAGCTTCATCCATTTGGCCGACATGATGTTTGACGAAATCGAGACCTTACCGACATTGAGCAGAATTTCTTCGATCTCGGCCTCGCGCCCAGCGGTCGACGGGTCGAGACTACCGATGCCAAACCACGTTTTCGCCGGTGGCGTATTGCGCTGAACGATGCCTGGCGTAAAAATTTCCGACGACAACTCGACCACGCAACCGATCGTGCGCGACGGCCCGACTACGTCGACAATATCGTCGACGGTCATCGCATTCTGGATACCGACGAGCAGACCGTCGTCCTGCAAATAGGGTTTGATGAATTCGCACAACCAGCGCGTGTCATAGGCCTTTGCGAGCAGCAGGACGATATCGTATTTCTCGTTCAAGGTGCACATGTCGCTTAAATGATAGGCTCGAGGGTGCACGTGCAGATCCTCATCCGGCATGTTGATGAGCAAACCGTTCTCTCGGATCGCCTCCACATGGGCCGCCCATTGGTCAATCAAGACAACGTCGTAGCCAGCATCGGTCAAATTGGCTGCCGTGCTGCTGCCGTTCGCCCCTGTGCCAAGCGCCGCTATTTTTTTGTCCATCCCTAATCTTCCGCCAACTTATTGACAATTGCAGATACCATATACGGCCTCATGGAAGAAAGGCAGCATGTGCGATCTACCACGCCAAACGCTACTGGTCTGACCCCATGACTGGTTTGCGACTTCGGTTCTGGCTGTTGACCGGTTTAAATTTACTGGCCGGCGCAACTGTAATGTTTCTCGCCTTCGACGAGTTTCCGGCAACCCGCGGTCTAATCGACGACGGCATTCTGCTTTTGTTGATCTTCACGGCATTCGTGGCTGTACCATTGGTGTCACTGGTCGTCTATTTTTTGGGCCGAAAACCGGCGCTGGCAAGATCGCTCGGGCAACGCATCTACGGGCGTTTGTCGATTGCATTTCTGGCCTTGTGCTGGCTGGCGATCGCTGCACCGGCTCTGTTTTGGGGTGCAATCGTCATTACTGCGCGCGAACCCTGGCCGCTGTCCCTGGCGCAAGGTCCCGATACAGAGCGAGCAAGGGCTGGTGTCGAAAGACTTTTCGGCACCGACCCGGCGCAGGCGATGTCGTCGGTCTATTTCGTATCGTTTAGGCTACGCGATGCCTCCTATTTCGTGCGCTTCGACTATCGCGATCCCGGCGTAATCAAGCAGATAACCGGCGGAAAAGATCTGGTTGGAGTGCCCCTCGCAGTCCGCAGCGACGAGCGATACGATGTGCGCGCGTACCGCAATCGATGGTCATGGTGGAACCCGGACGAGATCAACCGCTCCGACGCCCTTTATGTGGATCGGCCGACTGGCGATAAGATCGCCGGAACGCTGTCGCGCAAAGAACGGGTCGGGGTTTCTCGTGTCCTGTGGGTCGACGAGAAAACGCGGACTGCGTACTACCGCGAGATCGAGTTCTAACGCGGCAAGGCGCGCGATTGGCAGTCGATCCGGTGTTCGCCGACCTGGGTCGTTGACACCAACCGGCACACGCTCAACGTGCCAGCAGCGCGATCGACAAACCATATCCTTGAGCCCGACGAAACGGCTACTGCGATCGGTTCGGCGCCAGTTGATTTGCTCTCCAAGGCGACCGGCATCGCCGCCGGGGAACCGCGGAAAACCTGTACCCTCGCCTCCTGGGTTTCCGCGATACTCGCTGGTTGGCCGCCGCGCACGACCTGAACGTTGTGCGGATGCGCACTGGCCACGCCGGTTTGAGACAGACCAGCGACCAATACTGCTGACATTGCGATGATTTGAACTGGGCCCATAACCTTCACCCTCCTACGATTAACCGCTCCCAATTGACACGCAAAGTATGACCAGTATCCAGAGTCGGCGCCAGCGCCCCGGCGCTCGTGCATTGCGTACGGGGCCGTTATTTTGTATGTCGCGCCAGCCACTCCTGGGCCAAGCGTTGGGCCTCGCTAACCTGCTCTGGAGTCATGCTCGCCGCTATATCATCGCGCAATTGGGCGGCGTCGCCATGGCCTTGCGCGGCGGCGAGATTGTACCACATGTGCGTTCGCACGACATCCCGCGGCAGGCCAGGAACACCCCGCTCGTAGAGGACACCAAGATTTACTTTTGCCGTGATGTTGCCCTGCTCGGCTGACAATCGGTACCACCTCACCGCTTCACTATAATTTTGCGGCACGCCGGCACCCACTTCGTACAAGGCGCCGAGATTTTGCTGGGCACGCGAATGACCTTTGTCGGCCGCGCGGCGATACCACTTCGCCGCCTCGGCGTCGCTCTGGGGCACGCCCAATCCCCGCTGATACATTATGCCGATATTCCGCTGCGCCTCCGCGTCGTCCTTTTCGGCCAGTGGCATCCAGTTTTTCAAGGCGGCCGCGTAATCTCCGGTCTGAAAGGCAGCGACACCTTGGTTAAAGTCTTGCGCGATTGCCGACACGCTGGCCAGCGACATCAGCACCGTAATGACAGACAGAAAACGTATCATCCGACCAACCTATCATTGAATCCAAGCCGAAAAAACGGCCTAACACACATCAACGCTTTTGCTTTGGAGCTACCGCAACCACCGTGTTTCTCCGGCTGCAAGCCACCCGCTTCTGCTCCGGCGGCGTGCCTAATTGCCGTTGTGATGCATCCGATTCGATCCGATTTACGTATATACATAGACAATCTGTCAGCGCGAGCGAACCTTGAAACCGTTCTGGCCGGCGGAATATTGCTGCGCACGGTTTGGAGCGATACTCTGATTGATGCACCTCTCGAGGACTTGTTACGGCAGGTCGCCCTAGAAAATACCAAGGCGTTCGAGGCGTTCTACGCGCGAACGTCGGCCAAAACCATGAGTATCGTTCTGGCTATTATTGGTGATCGCCAAACGGCCGAAGATCTGCTTCAGGAAATATATCTGCGCGTGTGGTCCGACGCGGCACGTTATGATCCAGCGCGCGGCCGACCGATGACCTGGCTGATCACAATTGCTCGCAGCCGGACGATCGACCGGCTGCGAACGGAACGGCGGCGACCCCAGGCTGGCGGTATTGAGGAAATCGAAAGTCTACACGATCCCGGCCCTTCTGCGGAGGATGCGGTAGCGCAATTGGAATCCGTGCGCCGCCTTACTGATTGCTTAAACGCAATCGCAACCGATCGGCGACAATGCATCCAGCTGGCGTATTTTCGCGGATATACTCATACGGAACTTGCAGCACGCCTGAATGTCCCGCTCGGTACGA
>JAPUHN010000003.1 GCA_027297685.1 Alphaproteobacteria bacterium
CCAAGATGGGATTTATCCGCGACACTGGTGTTTTTGGCCGCTGATCGACGGGCGTCCCAGGGGCAGATTCGGCCGCCCGCGGGTGTCACGGGAGGCGGTCGTTGGCTGCTCGGGCCGAAGGGTGAAGGTTGCCCGCCGCGCCCCCGGGGCGTGATGGTGGAAAATGGCGGAAAACCGGGAAAAATCGCCGGACGGAAACCATAAAATATTTTCCATCATACCCCATTTGGGGGATGCGATTTCGGGTCGCTTTGTGCGATAATGCGGTCAATGAAATTTAGCCCGGGGCACATTCGTACGCCGGGCTTTTGCCGTACCAGGGGGAGGTAACGCCAAACGGGAACAACATAGGCGGATAAAAACCATGGCTGGCAGGACCGAGAACACCAGCCCCATCGTTGACCAGGCGGCCCCCACCGATACCACCACCGAAGAGATTAGCAGCGAAAAGACCGTGCAGTTGGCCCAGGCCGCGGCCGCGGTTCAGGTTAACACCGATACACGTTCAAATGCACGCCACTTTTACGCACCGCTGACGCGGGACGGCTCCGACGCCGAAGAGATCAGTCGCGACGAAGCAGCGGTCATCGAACAAGCAGATCCGCATGTAAACGTCGTTCATGCAGTTACCCGCGACCAGGTTGATCACGCCAAGACGAAGCCGGCGATGCTCGACTATCTCCGCCACGCCCAAAAGAAAAGCGGGCGGCGTCCGATGGAGTTGGCGTGGGAATTAATCCGACTGAGCCGTAGCCGCGGCAAGCTGACGCTGCAGGAGTACGTCGAATATGGCGTTTTCGATACGAACCGCTACAGCCCCGAGGAGCAATCGCAATTTCTTACCAATACGCTGCACTGGCCGATTACGCGCATTTGCTGCGATATGACCTGGCAGGCGACGACCGAGGATAAATGGCTGTGCTCGCACATTCTCGCTCGCTCGGGGGTCGCGGTCCCCGAAACCTTGGCCGTGATCGACAAGACCGAACGAAGCTATCCCGGGACTCACAAAATCTCGACAGCCGGGCAGTTTCGCGACTTCGTAACGTCGCAGGATATCGTGCCGTTCTTCGGTAAGGAAAATCGCGGTATCTGCAGCTTTGGCGCGTTCGTGGTCCAGGAACCCGATGAAAATGCCGTGCGGCTGAAGGGGCAAAGCCCGCTCCCCTACGACACTTTCATGGAACAGTTCGTAGGAGAGACGCCCTATCTAATCCAGCGGCTGGAGACCAATCACGGTTTCTTCGATCGTTATACCGAAAGCCTTGCCACTGTGCGCGTTTGCATCCTGCTCGACAAGGCTGGCATTAAGATTCCGTTTGCCGTTCTAAAACTGCCGTCGCGCCAGAACGTGGCTGATAGTTTCTGGCGTCCCGGAAACCTCGCCTGCAACCTCGATACCCAAAGTGGCAAGATTCTGGGCGTCCGGTCCAAGGATACCTTCGGAACTACGGAGCATGCGGTACATCCGGAAACCGGCGAGCCACTGCTTGGCGAGGTCGTCCCCATGTGGGACCGTGTTCTGAATATGGCTCATCGCTGCGCACCGATTTTTCATCCCGTGCGTTATCAGTCGATGGACATAGCCATCACGCAGGCAGGGCCCGTCCTGATCGAAATCAACACTGGTGGCGGCTTCGACTTGCCACAACTCACCAGCGGGAAGGGGTTTCTCACAGATGAGGTCTGCGAATTCTTTCGAGCTTGTGGATACCTGAAACTTTGATTGGGCGATAGCGATCGCCCGGTCGCTCCGGGTTTCCGCGTTCAGAGCTCAATTCCGCGGTCTTTAGGAAACGAACCATGCACAAACCAGCCGGAAAACCCAATAGAAGCCGTTCGGCCCGAAAAAGACACGCTGGACCCCGCAAGCCCGCGCAGCCACGTCAGGATGCGCCAGACCTGCAGGGGTTGCTGGCCGACGCTATGGTAAACGAAGAGACGTCGAAGGCGGCAATCGCTCCCAATGTCTACGATGCGGAAGCGATCCCGGAGGCGGCGCGATCGGAGATTGATGCGCTACTCGCAAGCGGCGACCTGTTTCGCTACCGGGCGGACTCGGATTCGGCCGTCGCCAGGCTGGAACGCGAGTTCGCGGAATTCATGGGTATTCCCTTTGCGTTGGCGGTGAATTCTTGCTCGTCCGCCCTGTTCCTGTCGCTGCAGGCGATTGGCATAGCGCCCGGTGACGAGGTGCTGGTCCCGGCGTTCACGTTTGCCGCCGTGCCGTCCGCTGTCGTCCATGCCGGCGGCGAGCCGATCCTCATCGAGATCACCGAGAACTATCGGATCGACCTGAGCGATTTTGAAGCTAAGCTTTCGGACCGTGCAAAGGCCGTGGTCGTCAGCCATATGCGCGGCCACACCTCCGACATGGATGCGATCATGCATCTTTGTGACGAGCGGAACATTCCCGTGATCGAGGATGCGGCGCATTCCCTCGGCACCCTGTGGTCGGGCCGAAAAATCGGCACAATAGGCAAGATCGGCTGCTTCTCGTTCCAATCGTTCAAGCTGATGAACGCCGGCGAAGGCGGAATGCTGATCACGCACGATCCTGATATCATCGCCCGCGCGGTCATCATGTCGGGCGCCTACGAACATAACTGGAAGAAACATCCGGTTGCGCATGACCGGTTTCGTTTCTGGCAGAACAAGCTGCCGCTCTACAACATGCGGATGAACAATCTTTCGGCGGCGGTCGTGCGGTCGCAAATTCGGGAAGTGCCGCGACGGGTTTGCGACGGCCGAGCCAACCATGACTACGTCGCCGCGATCCTGAATACGTCAGACTGGCTGTCCGTTCCGGCGCCGCTGGATCAGGAGCTCCGTGCGCCCGACTCGATTCAGTTCAACCTTCGTGGCTTCGACTCCGACGAAGAAGCCGTCGCCTTCCAGCAGTCGGCGAATGAACGGGGGATTTCGGTCCAGATCTTTGGTCTCTCCGAGGACAACGCCCGGGCGTTCTGGAACTGGCAATTCATCGTGCGGCAATTTGATCTGGCGCAGACCCGTGGCATATTGATGAGAGCGTGCGACGTCCGCCTGCCCGCTCGGCTGGGCAAGGATGATCTGGATTTTATCGCGACGGCATTGGTGAAAGCCGCCGAAGATTT
>JAPUHN010000030.1 GCA_027297685.1 Alphaproteobacteria bacterium
CGCCGCCGCCGGTCCTAGATGGGCTCCATAGCAATCCCGGCGCCGCCTTAGCTCAGTTGGTAGAGCATCGCATTCGTAATGCGGGGGTCGTAGGTTCGAATCCTACAGGCGGCACCATTTTTCTCCAAAATTTGATTGCCGGTATGTGGCGCGCCAGCTCAACGAACGGCCGCGCAAAACGCTGGGATTTGAAACGCCGGCAGAAAGATTTAACGCTTGTGTTGCATCGATCGGTTGAGGTGGCAGGGGTAAGGCGGACGAAATAGCGGGAAAAGCGGACATTGGAGTTGGTACCACCCGGCCAATCGCCCAACCGCGGCGCGAAACGCCTCCGCACTAGCCAAGAGCGGCTTTTTGCCTATGGTCGCCGCCCGTATACTCCGCCTCAACGGGAGGATGAGGGCATGGCCGAGAATGTCGTAACGGTGGTGGAATCGGCGCCGGCGGTCGTGCTGGGACAGGATCAGGTTTTGCTGAGCGTCAATGAGCCCGAAACCGGCGCCCCGCAGACCGCTGTCCTCGAAAGGTTGACCCGAAAATGACCGCGCGCCCATCGATCCGAAACCTCACCGAATTCAAGCGTTACAGCCCGCCCGGTCATACGGGGACCAGCAATGTGCGCCTCGTCGACAGGGACTTTTGCGGAACCTTCGAGATGGTGCATGGCACCATCGAGCCGGGCTGCGGCGCCGAGCGTCACTGCCACGAGACCGAAAGCCAAGTCTGCTACGTGCTCGAAGGCGAGATGGAAGTGACGTTCGACGACGGGCCGCCGGTAAAATGCGGTCCCGGCGCGGTTGTTGAAATCCCGCCGAAGGTCGATCATCTGATCGTCAATAGCGGCGACACGCCGCTGCAACTCCTGGTGCTCTACAGCCCGCCGCTACCGCCACGCGGCGATTCCCCGCTCGACAGCTGAGCGATCGACCGAACGGGACTAAACCGCTAGCACCGGCAGGTCATGAGTGGTCCGGGTCTCGGTCTGGGCAACCACGCGGCCGCGTTTGATGACGTAACTGCGGTCAGCTTTGGCCGTGATCGCCGCGGCAGCCGAATAGGCGTCGAGGATCACCAGATCGCCGGCGCACCCCGGTTCGGTGCCGTAATCGGACAGGCCCAACACGCGCGCACCGTTGACCGTCGGCATGGCGAACACTGCCTCTATCTCGTCCGGTTGGCTCATATGGGCCGCATGCGCGGTGAGCCACGCCAATTCCAGGGGGTCGTCGCGGCCGAACGGATAGAACATGTCGCGCAGATTGTCCTGACCGAACGACACATTGACGCCGCGCGCCAGTAATTCCTTGACCCGGGTGATGCCGCGCCGCTTGGGATGATCGTCGTCGCGGCCCTGCAGCATCAGGTTGGTCGCCGGGTTGGTAATCATATGGATACCGGCTTGCGCGACCAGGCCGATAACGTGGTCGGCGTAGTCTTGGGCATAGGCGGCCAGCGCGCAGGTGTGGCCGGCGGTGACCCGGCCCTGCCAGCCGGCCTCGACGGTCGCTTCGCACAGCATTTCCAGCGTGCGGGCGTTGGGATCGTCGGTCTCGTCGATATGCATATCGACATCGGCATCGTGGGCCTGGGCAATCTCGAAGGCGATGCGAATGTGCTCAGCGCTGTCTGCCGTCCCCGCCTCGTTGAACGGCATGCCGCCGACCACGTCGGCGCCGCGCTCCATGGCTTGCTCCAATAGCGCCGCGGTGCCGGGGTCTTTGACTATTCCCAGCTGCGGGAAGGCGACGATCTGTAAATCGATCACCTCGGCAAAGCGCCGGCGCACCTCGAGCAGCGCGTCTATGGGGACCAGCCCGCAGCCGCTGTCGACGTCGATATGGGTGCGCATGTGGGTGACGCCGTTGGCAATGGCCGATGTGACGATGCGGCCGGCGCGTTCGGCGATTTCGCCCACCGTGTAAGTCGCTTTGCGTTCGCCGAGAATGACGATTGCTTCGTTCAACGACCCGCTGCGATTTACCGGAACGCTTTCGGCGAGCAATACCTTATCGAGGTGAATGTGGGGTTCGACGAACCCGGGTATGCACAACCGGCCGGCCGCGTCGATTTCCTGAGCCCCCGCAATACCGCTCTCGCTGGCCGCGATATACCGGCCACCGAAGATCGCCAGATCTTGTGGCGCATCGGTGCCCCAAACCAAGGCGTTGCGGATGATCAGGTCGGCGGCTGGTCCCTGCTGTGCGCTCACGGCCAAGGGCCTCCCCGTTTCTATAGTGCGGTGCTCGGCCGCTCGCCGATAGTGGCAAACCAACGATGCAGATTGGCGGCGTCATCGGGCACTTCCACTTTCGCCCATTTGGCGAAATCGACAGT
Source organism: Alphaproteobacteria bacterium (assembly GCA_027297685.1). GTDB lineage: Bacteria > Pseudomonadota > Alphaproteobacteria > UBA6615 > UBA6615 > JAPUHN01. The sequence goes on from JAPUHN010000030.1 coordinate 2,335, forward strand.
GCAATAGGCGGTGATGTCGGCGATGGAAAACGCCGCACCGGCAACGTAATCGCGGTCGGCCAGGATAGTGTCGAGCCGCTCCAGGAAACGACCTGCCCGCCGGCGGCCGCGTTCGGCCAGCTCGGGAATTTGCGCGTAGTCGTCAGGGCCGACGATCGCCCGGTTCTCGAGGCGCTTGGCTGCATTGCGCAGGGCCTCGCCGGCAGCCATGAAGCCGTCGATCTCCATGCGCCATTCCAAATCGGCGACGATGGCCTTTTCCTCCGTGCTGCGGCCCATCAACGGCGGCTCGGGGTAGGCTTCCTCGAGATAGCGGCAACACCCCGCAGTACTGTACAGGCGGGTGCCGTCGTCGAGCTCGAGTACCGGCACCGTGCAATAGGGATTGATCTCGCGGAATGCCGGTTTCAGTTGTTCGGCTTCGCGCAAATTGACCTCGACCGTCTCGATTTGGTCGCTCAACCCTTTCTCGGCGATGAACATTCGTACCCGGCGCGGGCTTGGCGCCGTTGCGCAATCGTAGAATTTCATGGCTTATTCTCCCCCGGTATGAGCACAAATCGCGTGCGGCCCGTTACGGTCAGTATAACGCGCTTACCCGGCTACAGGCATAGTTGGTGCGATGCGGCCGTGCATCGACGTTTGCCCACACTCAGCGGTAGAATGTCCAACCAGAGACGGCGAAGGGACATGGCGGTAAGTGACGCGAATGAAGTTTTATTTGATTGTTTTATTGCTGGTGGCGTCGTTGAGCATTCCATTCGAGGCTCATGGGGCTGCCAAAAGCATGAAGGACTATAAAAGCCCCCTCGTCGTCTTGCCGCCGATTGAGTGGACGGGTGCTAACCCTAATTCACGCAAGGTACAAGAGTATTTCAACAGCTTAAGTAGACGCGAGCGACAAGCATACTTCCACGGTATTATAAATTCACCCAAGGCGCAGGCATATTTCCACGGTGTTTTAGAAACCTTTGGCTTTTTTTTGTTCATGAATTGGACCCGAACCCCCGAGAATGAGCAGCAGTATAGTGACTTTCGGCAATGCGCTGAGAACAACCGGAACCTCGGTTGGCCGATATCCAGTTGGTTTAGGAGTCATTCTTCAGGTGTAACAGCGGCGGTCCCACTAATTCGAGCTGCGTATCCCATGTTGTGTGATGAGTACGGGGGAAAGGGCGATGGCGGTTGGACCCCAATAGACCTCGCTACTAAGCAGGAATGGCGGAATTACAGCGCTGTCGAGCGAAAATTCTATGTCGGCGCTTATATCGAAACCGCATTAGAAGCGACAGTGTTACTCCAGGAGAACGGCCTCTTGCCAAAGGACGGCCGACTAAACTCGCTGGTTCAATGCATAACGGACAACGGGCTCGAGAAAATTCTCGAGACGCTCGAAGACACCGAGATCGAGGCGCAATTTCCCATGCCTTGGACAGTTTCGAAGGCAATCGACAGCGTTTGCGATGGATAGCAGTTGGGCAAGATGGCATTCAGCGAGAGCGGCGGCTTGACGCCGTTGCGCAATCGTAGAATTTCGTGGCTTATTCTCCCCCGGTATGAGCACACATCGCGTGCGGCCCGTTACGGCCAGTATAACGCGCTTACCCGGTTACAGGCATAGTTGGTGCGATGCGGCCGCGCATCGACGTTTGCCCCTGCGTGGCGGTAAACTGTCGAACCGCAAACAACGATCGGACATTATAAGGATGACCGACAATCTCGAAACAACCACCGAGAGCTGGCCCGGCGTAACCAGCGAGGTGATCGCGCAATCCGCTGATATGCGCTTCGCCCTCTATACCTTGGCGCCGGGTGCGCAGATCCCTTGGCACTTCCATAGCGAGGTTTCCGACTGGTTTATTTGTCGCGAAGGCGTCATCGCGGTGGAATCCCAATCGCCCGACGAAACGGTCACGCTGTCGGTCGGCGAGATGTATCAGATGCCGGTACGCCGTGCGCACCGGGTGATTAATAGGGGCGATGGCATCAGCCGTTTTGCGCTGGTACAAGGTCTCGGCGCCTACGATTTCAATCCACTGGACGGCTAACTTTCCGTCAGAAGATAAAGCAGGAGAAGGAGACAACAATGCCTGATGATGCGGCACGAGCGACCAAGACCAAGGGCGCCTACAAGGGCGGTGATGGCAAGTACTTTTTCGATGTGGACAAGTTGAAGGGCCTGGATGCCGGCCCTGGTTATGCGCCGACCTTTGGCCCGGTGGTCGAAGGCGAGCTTACCCAAGTCGGCGTCATGACGATCCCGGCGGGCCAGTCGTCCGATCCCCATACGCACCCGAACGAACAGTGGATTTACCTGTTGCAGGGGCGTTTGCGGGCGGTTGTCGATGGCCAGGAACGCGAGGTTGTCCCCGGCGGGCTGATGTATATCCCAGCGAATATCGTCCATAGCGTCGACGTGTTGCCCGGCGATGACGCTCGTTTCTTCACTTGCAAGGATTTGCGTCACGGCATTGCCGGCACGCGGGTAGAAACCGACTAGCGGCGGCATTACGGCGGGACAACAGTGCAAGACAAGACCGCAGAAACGGTCGCCGTGATCGGCGCCGGCACGATCGGCGCGTCGTGGACGAGCTATTTTCTGGCGCAAGGCTGCGACGTTCGGGTGTGGGACCCGGCCGACGGCTTCGCCGAGCGCACGCAAACGTTTGTGGCGCGGGTGTGGCCGATCCTGGAGCAACTCGGCCTTGCCGCCGATGCGGCGCCCGACCGAGCGGCCTATTGCGAAACCCTGGCCGATGCTCTTGCCGGCGCGTCGTTCGTGCAGGAAAGCGGACCGGAGGACGCGGCGGTCAAAACCGAATTGATCGCCGAAATCGACAAGCACCTGCCGGCCGAATTGGTGATCGCGTCGAGTTCAACCGCGTTGCCGGTAAGCGAATTCCAGGGCGGCGCCGCGCACCCGGAGCGTGTTGTATTAGGCCATCCGTTTAATCCGCCGCACCTGATGCCGTTGGTCGAAGTTGGCGGCGGCAAGAAGACCGCCGACTGGGCGGTCGACCGGGCGATGGCATTCTATGAGGCGATCGGTAAGTCGCCGGTGCGGTTGCGCGCCGAAATTCCCGGCCACCTGGCGAACCGTCTGCAAGCCGCGGTCTACCGCGAGGCCGTTCACCTGGTCGCCGAGGGCTACGCCACGGTCGCCGACATCGACCGGGCGATGGCCGGCGGTCCCGGTTTGCGGTGGGCCTTCATGGGCCCCCACATGACCTACCATTTGGGTGGCGGCAGCGGCGGCATCGCCCATTATTTCGATATTCTGGGCGCCAGCCAGGAGCGCCGCTGGGCCGCCCTCGGCGACCCCGATCTGACCGACGAGGTGAAGCAAAAAATCATCGCCGGCGTCGAACAAGAAGCGGCCGGCCGGACGATCGACGAACTGACCGCCGCGCGCGACGAAACTTTGCTCAATCTGTTGAAGGCGCTGGCGAAAAGTCCAGGTTAGAGCAGTAACCGACCCTTCTTGGGGATTTCGGAAAACAATTGGTGGAACACCGTGAGCGAAACAGCCGTTATCGAATCAGTGGCCGAACAGCCGATCCTATTTTCGCCGATGACCGTACGCGGCGTGACGTTGAAAAACCGCATCGTCATTTCGCCGATGTGCCAGTATTCGGCCCATAACGGCCTTGCCAACGAGTGGCACAACGTCCATCTCGGACAATTCGCGTTGGGCGGGGCCGGGCTGGTCTTCTGCGAAGCTGCCGCGGTCGAAGAGCGCGGGCGCATCACCCACGGCGATCTGGGAATCTGGTCGGCCGATCACGGCGCGGCGCTAAAGCCCATCGTCTCGTTTCTCAGGGCGCACGGCGCCGTCCCCGGCATGCAACTCGCCCACGCCGGCCGTAAGGCCAGCATGCAGCGACCCTGGCACGGCAACGGTCCGCTCGACGAAAGCGATCGGGCGCGCGGCGAGACCATCTGGGATATCGTTGCGCCCAGCGCCGAGCCGGTGAACGATCGGTCGCTGATGCCCGACGAGCTCGGCATCGCGGATATTCAGTCGATCCAGAAAGCCTTCGCCGCCGCCGCCGGTTACGCCGATGCAGCGGGATTCGAAGTATTGGAAATTCATTCGGCGCACGGTTATCTGTCCCATTCCTTCCTGTCGCCGCTGTCGAACCACCGCACTGACGCCTATGGCGGCGACCGCGCCGGGCGCATGCGGTTCACGCTCGAGACCGCCGAGAAGGTGCGCGCGGCGTGGCCTGACAGCAAACCCCTGTTCGTGCGTATCTCGTCAGTCGACGGCGTCGAGGACGGCTGGAACATCGACGATTCCGTTGTGCTGGTGGATGAATTGAAGCGGCGCGGCGTCGATGTGATTGACTGCTCGTCCGGCGGCATCGCTGGCATGGCGACGGCAACCCGCGATCCGCTTCCGCTCGGCTTCCGGTTGCCGTTTTCCGATCGCATCCGCGCCGATACCGGTATCGCTACGTTGACCCACGGGCTGATTATCGATGTCGACCAGGCCGAGGAGATTTTGCAATCCGGTCAGGCCGACCTAATCGGCATTGCCCGCGAGGCGCTCTACAATCCCTACTGGCCGCGCCATGCCGCGCACGCACTGGGCGTCGACCCCGAATTTGGCGACTGGCCGCACCAGTATGGCTGGTGGCTAACCCGCCGCGAGGCGCATTTGAAAAACATTGGCGTGCGGTGACAGCGCGCGCCAGACTGTACGTTTCACGCTGAACGCACGAACCAAGAAGAGGCCCCGAATGGCTCCGCCGATCCGCTTCTATTTCGATTTCGTCTCCGCCTACTCTTATGTCGCCATGAACCGGATCGACACAGTGGCCGCCCGTTATGGCCGCGAGGTCGACTGGTGTGTGGTGGTGTTGGCGGACGTATTTGCCCATCACAACGCCACATCGCCGCGCGATCAGCCGGCGAAGTTCGCCCACAACGCGAAGGATTTCCCCCGGCTGTGCACGATGAACGGTCTGCCGGTGACCTTTCCGCCGGAGGTGCCGCCCCATGGCGCCAGCTTGCACCGCCTGGTCTTTTTGCGTCTCAAGCGCAAGGATCCGGCGCTTGCCAAACGCTTCGCGCTGGCTGTCGACAACCGCTATTTCGGCCTCGGCAAGGAGGTTCGCACCGCCCGCCAGTTGGCGAGCGCCTGCAAAGTGTACGGCGTCGATATCGCCTTCGACGAGATCAAGGCGGCGGAGGGCGACCGTCGCGCGAAGAAGGCCTTGGCTGACAGCTTCGATCAGGCGATCGACGACGGTATGTTCGGTGCTCCGTTCATGGTCTGCGACGGTGAGACCTTCTGGGGCGCCGATAGGCTCGACCATCTGGAATACAGCCTCAAGCGAAAAATTAAGCTGCCGAAAGGCTTCCAGCCATTTGCTCTGCGCAGCAATTTCACCGAACGCAACGGTCCGCTGTTTCAGCGCGTGCGAAACGGCAAGATCACCTTTGCCTTCCGGGTTGATGACCGCCATCTCAATCCACTCGAAGTGGTCCATGGCGGTTGGTTGACCAGCTTTGTCGATGTCTCGATGGCGCAGTCGGCGTTGTTTCAAATCGGCCGCAAGGGTATCTCGCCAACGATCCATCTGGAGACCGACTTCATCAGCGCGATTACCCCCGGCCAATGGGTCGAGTGCCAGGCCAATCTGGTCAATCGCACCCGCTCGATGAATTTCGTCGAAGGCGTGGTCACCGCTGACGGCACGCCGGTGGCGCGCTGCTCAGGGATTTTCAAAGTGCCTCGCGACTTGCGGGGATAGTTATACCAAATCTCGCTAATACGGACCCCTTTCATGGTGGCGGATTGGCCCGACCGGTCAGGCGCGCGGTGCGGCGCGATGCGGGGGCATCGGGCAAGCCGAGCAACGCAGCCGGGGGGCCAAGCCGCCCCACCGCAGGCCGCCATCCTTTGACCGCCGGTGTCGTTGCGGGCCGCTTGCGGTACCAGCACCGCGGCGCAACCCACGCCTATCCGGCGGACATATTATTGGCGGTGAAAGGGGTCCGTATTAACGAGACATGGTATTAGTCTGAGCGTTACGCCGTAACGGAGAACCCGGTGGCGCCGAGGCCCTCGACTTCGACGCGGACCGCGGTGTCCACTTCAAGCGCAACGGCGGCGGTCGCGCCGCTGGCCAGCACGACAAAGCCCGCTTCCAGTGTATCGCCGGTTTCGGCGGCAAACCGCGCGGCATCGGCCAACGAGCGTGCCGGGCGGCAGAGGATCGCCGCCGTCGAACCGATTTCGACCGGCCGGCGACCGGCTTTCAGCCAGTGCTTGGTGTTGGTTTCCTGCACCGCATACGCGGCGTCGAGATCGACGGCCGGCAGATCGTTGCGCAGCGGTTTGCAGCCGTTGCCGGTTTCGATTGCGGTGCGCAGTCGTTTGGCGAGCGCTGCGATTTTTGTGGCGCTGATAGGTTTGGCCATTGCCAAGGAGTTCTGTTGTTCGGCAGGCCCGGCAAGATAAACCCAATGCCCTTCGAGGGCTACAATCGGCGAAGTAATTAACGGGACTTGGAGTTAGGGATCAACCGTCGGATAACTCACGCCAGATACGGTCGAAATCTGCATGCGTGTCGCTGAATGCTTCGACCAAAATGGGATCGAAGTGGCCAGCCGAATCAATACGGGCGTCGCCGCTCAAAATAATGCCGCGCGCCATCTCGTGAACGAACGCCGGTTTATACGGCCGGGCGGTTCGCAGGGCGTCGTAGATGTCGGCTAATTGCGTGATCCGCGCCGATAGCGGAATGTTTTCGCCGCGCAGGGCATTGGGATAACCGGTGCCGTCCCACTTCTCATGGTGGTTGAGGGCGATTTCCGCAGCCATCGCCAACTGCGGCGACTGGATGAGGATACGGTGGCCGTAGATTGTGTGGTTGTCCATTTCCTGCCGCTCGCTATCGGACAGCGGCCCTGCTTTGCCGAGCACGACGGGATCGACGCTTATTTTGCCCAGGTCGTGTAATTGCGCCGAGTAATGGATCTCGTCACAAAAAGCCGGGTCCATGCCCACGGTCTGGGCGAGGAAGTAGCTGTATTCGTTCACGCGGCGCGTATGGTTGCCGGTGCCTTCGTCGTATATTTCGGCGGCGCGGGCGAAAAAATATATCGTGTTCTCGATTTCTTGCTTGCCGGCTCGGCCGGTTGCAGCGGCAACCTGAGGAGGATCGAAGGGCGCGGCGACCACGCTTTCCGCAGCGATCAGATCGTAGGCCCGCCGGACGGCTTCCACGTCCCGGCTATCCATCGCCAGACCGGGATGATGGTCGATATATTCCGATAAGGTAAATTCTTCGATCATCTGAATACTGCGGACCTATGGTCTAAAGAATAGTTAACCTGCCCCTAATTTACGCTATCGAACTTAATGAGCCGTATAAGATGTTGGTGTTATTGTATGATATCTTCGCTTTTCGCTGGCCAAGATTAGGTTAAGATCGCCCGCTCAGCACCAATATCCGGTGCCAATTCCCGGCCGCATCTCTTCCCAGGCTCCATGACAGAACCGGCTAACGATATTGTGAACGGCGTCCGGCGCGCTCGTTTGACCCTGATAGTGGTGATGGCCCCATTTCTGGGGTTGGCGTTTATGTTAAGCCAGTTTCTGCGCTCGGCGCCGGCGGTTATCGCGCCGGATTTGCGTAGCGAGTTGGATTTATCGGCAGCGGAGCTGAGCAGCCTGCCGGCGGCGATGTTTCTTGGATCGGCGTTGATGCAGTTGCCGGTTGGCGTTCTGCTCGACCGGTTTGGTCCGCGCCGCACGATTGCAGGCTTCTTGCTGATCTCCGCGGCCGGCATTTTTGGTATTTCTGTCGCCCAAAGTCCTTTCGGTCTTGCCGTTGCGCTGTTTGTCGCAGGCTGTGGTATCGCGCCGGTCTATATGGGACTGATCATCATGCTGTCCCGGTGGGTGCCGCGCGACCGGCTGGCGACGGCGACCTCGATCGCCGTCGCGGTTAGCGGCACGGGTCTGTTGTTATCGGCGTCGCCCTTTGCCTGGGCGAGCGTGGCGATCGGCTGGCGGGAAACGCTGGGATTTGTCGGGTTGGGCGCCGCGGTGCTGGGGGTGATCGTTTGGGTGGTCGCCCGCGACCGCCCGCCCGGCGTGTCGGTGGCCGAACCGGTACCGGAGACATTGGGCCAGACGATCCGGGGACTAAGCCTAATCCTCGCCGACCGCAGGCTCTATGGCGTGGCTGCGGTAGCGTCGATCTCGGTCGGGTCGTTTTTGGCGACGCGCAGCTTGTGGGTCGGGCCCTATCTCAACGACGTGTTCGATCTCGATATTATCGGCCGAGGTAACGTCATCTTCGCCTTGTCGGCGGCCTGGCTGGTGTCGGCGCTGTTCTACGGCCCGCTCGACCGCCTGTTCGACACGAGGCGCGGCGTGGTCAGCGGCGGCGCCATCGCCATGGCGGTCGTGTTCGTGCTGCTGGCGGTCAACAATAGCAGCTCGGTCGTTCTGGTGACCGGGTTGCTTATGCTGCTCGGCCTGTCGTCGGCGTTTTCCGCGCCAATATTCACCCACGTGCGGGCGCTGTTTCCCGACAGTCACACCGGGCGCGCGATCACCGCGATAAATTTGTTTACCTGGGGCGGCGTATTCGTGGTGCAGGTGACGACCGGGGCGATCGTCAACGCTTTTCCCGCCGACGCCCTCGGGCGCAGCCCGCTGGCGGCCTATCAAGCGATGTTCGCGACCCTGGCGGTGGTCTTGCTTGTCGCGGTGTTGATCTACCGGCGCACGGAAGACGTGCCACCCTCGAAGGATATCGCCGGATAAGCCGCTGGCGTTTATCCCTCCAAACCGGCACGTCGGCTGATATCGTTGAATTGCACCTGAACGTGCTGGCCCGCTAGGTCGTCCGGCGCCTCCCGTGCCAGCCAGGTCAGCACCTTTGCCGGACGCTCGGGGGGTTGGCCTTCATCGGCAGTCAGCGCCGCTTGGCGAAATACTTTACTGGCGTAGATCTCGCGCACCATGTCGGTCTGGGTGAAACCGGGAGAGAACGCGAAAATTTTGACGTTGGTGTCTTGGACGTCGAAGTGCAGGCACTGGGTCATCGACAAAAGCGCTGCTTTCGATGAGCAGTAGGCCGCGTAGAACCGGTCTGGGATGAAGGCGCGGGCGCTGGTCAGGTTGATGATGGTGCCGGCATCGCGCTCCAGCATCGAGGGTAGGGCGGCGTAAATCATGTTGTAGGGGCCCATTATATTGACCCGCTGGACCGCCAGATAATCTTCCGGTGGCACATCGGCGACGCTACCCATTTTGCCCGAGCCGGCATTGTTGATCAGCACGTCGATGCGCCCGTGGCGGGCCAGCACATCGTCGACCAAAGCCTTCGCCGCGTCGGCGTCGGAGACGTCGAAGCCATGGCTCTCGGCGCGGGCGCCGATGGCCTCGACGGCGGCCTTGGTTTCGGCGTTTGCCTCAGCGGTCCGCGCGCACAGGATAAGGGTTGGTGTGTCCTCGGCCATCAACCGCGCTGTCGCCGCGCCGATACCCCGGCTGGCGCCGGTTAGCAGCACGACTTTGTCTTGCAAGCCCGCCATAGATGTGTCCCCCGTTGCGAGACTGTATTATGGCGCGTCCGGGCAGAATTCGGTCAAAAGAAAACGCCCGGGGAAATCCCCGGGCGTTTTTGTTGGATTCGGTTGCGGCTAATTACGGTTGCCGAACAGATGCAGCAGCATGAGGAACAGATTGATGAAGTCGAGGTAGAGCCTGAGCGCCCCCATGATCGCCTTCTTGCCGGCGATCTCGGAGCCGTCGACCACGTTGTACATTTCCTTGATCTTCTGGGTGTCGTAGGCGGTCAGGCCGACGAAGATCAACACGCCCAAAACCGAAACGACGAACTGGATCATCGTCGAACCGATGAACATATTCACCACACTCGCGATGATTATGCCGATCAGGCCCATGAACAGGAACGATCCCAGCTTCGTTAAATCGCGTTTGGTGGTGTACCCGTAGAGGCTCATCGCGGCGAAAGTGGCGGCGGTAATAAAGAACACCCTTGCGATGCTCTCGCCGGTGTAGATCACGAAGACCGAAGCCAGCGATAGCCCCATCATGCTGGCGAATATCCAGTACGTAATCTGCGCGGTCGCGGCGCTCATTTTGTTGATGCGGGCGCTTAAAAAGAACACCATTCCGAGTGGCGCCAAAATAACCACCCACGCAAGACCAGTGCCGAAAATTGCATTGAATACCGTCGGCGTAGACGCTACCAGATAAGCAACCGCGCCAGTCAGCGCCAGGCCGGTCACCATGTAATTGTAGACGCGCAGCATGTAGGCGCGCAGACCCTCATCGATCTGAGCGTCGGTTCCCGCGCGGTTCAAGACAACGCCGCGGTTAAATTGGTCAGCCATGTTTTTTCTCTTCCAGTCCTGGTGGAGCAGCCCGGTAAGGACGCTTCTGCGCGCTGAATATGGGGGTTCGCCGCTTCAAAATCAACCGGAGATGCGTTGGATTTATCGTGATCGAAAATCGTTAACTGATTGAAAATAAAGAAATTTTATGAACGGGTGGCGCTGATATCGGCCGTCACGCCGGCCAGCGCCAACACCAGCGCTATCGCGCCGAGGCCGGTGGCGACAATCGGTGGTACGACCGGCGCAAGCGCTAATATGAGTGCGGCGACCATGGCGACGCGTGCATAGGGCCGCCAGGTAACCGGCGCATCCTGGCGCTGGGCCGGCAATGCGAACGAAAGCGCCAGGGCTACATAGTGGACCGCTCCGGTGGCGACCACCCAGCCGTCGACCTTGCCGCTGCGCCATAATAAGACCGCCACCGACAGCACCAGCAGTCCGTTCGCTTCGCGCCCCATCCGTCGGCTAAACGGGCCGGCGGCGTTGATTATTTCGGCAATCCAAGCCTCGACCAAGATGATGCCCGCCGCCGCTGCGGCGATAGCCGTCAGGCTCCACAGCATCAGCGGAGGAAATTCCGTTGGCGATGCGGCGGCGATACCGCCGAGCAGGCACACCAGCCCCATATGAGCCAGAGTTTGCCGGGTACCGGCAGCCGCCGAGGGGCTGAATTGCCGGGTCACGAGGCCTACAGCGGCGATTAGGACCACCAGTAGAACCAGGCTGATGAGCGGCGGGATAAAGCCAAGATGGAAGGCAAAGGAATACAGGCTGGCCAGCACGATCGCGATCAACAACCCGAGCGGCAGATAGGCCAGCGTTAGCGCGTGGTCGGGCGATCCTTGTCCGACCCGTACGCCCCCCCTTGCTTTGGGTTTAGTCATTGCGCAGCAGCGGCGCGGTTTTCTGGCCCAAGGTGTGCCAGGTACCGGCGACACCGATGGCCAGGACTAAAACCGTTGCTCCGATCACGGTCACCACAATGGTTTGCGGCAATAGTACCCAGTCAATGTGCATCACGAAGCGCAACACCGCCCAGGCGGCGATCGAGCCGACAATGGCGGCGAGCGATGCGGTCACCAAGCCGAGCAGGCCATATTCGAGGATAAAGATCGTCATCACATCGCGCCGGGTTGCGCCGAGGACTTTGAGCACCACGCTATCATAGACTCGCCGCCGATGGCTGGCGGCGATCGCACCAGCCAGGACCAGAGTTCCCGCCACCAGCGCGACCAAGGCGGCCAGCCGGACCGCGGTGCCGATGCCGGTGACGATCCCGTTTACCGTCTCGAGGGCGTCGCGCACCCGCACCGCGCTGACGTTGTTAAACGCGTTGGTCACGCGGCGCTCGATTTCAGCCTCGGCACCGGTGTCGGCGTGAACGATGGCGATGTGGCTGCGCGGTGCCGCCTCGAGAAATCCTGGCGAGAACACCATGACGAAGTTGATCGACAGGGTTTGCCAGTCGATGTGCCGCAGATTGGCAATGGTGGCGGTAAACTCGCGGCCGAGCACGTTGACGGCCAGTGTATCGCCAATGCCCACGCCGAACCCGGCGGCGACAGCGGCGTCGAGGCTCACCAGGGGCGGGCCGTCATAGTCGGTCTGCCACCAATCGCCGGCGACGATGGTATTGTTATCCGGTGGCGTGTCGCTCCAGGTAATGCCGCGGTCGCCCCGGATGGCCCAGCGCGAATGGGGGTCGATCACGGCGCTCTCGGCGGCAGTGCCTGCGATACCGGTAATGCGTCCACGCAGCATCGGCACTTGGACGGATTTCTCGACCCCGGGAATGCCATCGAGAATCGCTTCGAACGGCGCCACTTGATCGGGTTGTAAGTCGACGAAGAAAAAGGCCGGGGCGCCGCTGGGCAGCTCCTCGCGAATTTGCCGGCTGAGATTGCCTTCGATTTGCGCGATGGTGACCAAGACCGACAGGCCGAGGCCGAGCGCCATCACCACACTGGGCGTCGGTGTGCCCGGCCGATGCAGCGCCGCTACCGCCAGCCGAACGGCGGGCTGCCGCAGATTTCTGGTGTGTCGCGCGGTGAAGGCAATCGCGCCGGCGGCGCTACGAAAGGTGAGCATCGCCGCGGCGGCGCCGGCAACGAACCACAGCGCGAGGCGGGTGTCGTCGGCGGTTGCCACCGCCAGCACAGCCAGCGCGGTCAGCCCTGCTGCGGTCGTCAGCACGTAGATCGCCGGCGGCCAAGCTTTCGTCGGCGCGACGAGGCTGCGGAAAAGGCTGCCGGCCGGTATCTGGCCGGCGCGCGCTACCGGCCAAAGGCCAAAGCTCAACGCGGTCAGCAACCCGAACACTGCCGCGGTCAACAGGGCGCCGGGGTAAATACCGATACTGATCGGCACCGGCAGGAAGGCAGCGATGGCGCCGGAGGCGGCGATCGGGGCCAATGCTCCCAGCACCAGTCCGGCAACGATACCGACAGCGGCCAACGTCAGTATTTGCAGCAAATAGGTTCGCACGATAAGCGCTGAGGGTGCGCCGAGGCATTTTAGTGTCGCGATGACGGCGGTCTTGCCGTCGAGATAGGCGCTGACCGCGTTGGCGACACCGACGCCGCCGACCAACAATGTGGTCAAGCCAATGAAGGTGAGAAAAAGTCCGACCCGTTGAACCAGTCGGCGGATTTGCGGCGCCGCTTCCTCCAGCCGGCGTATCCGCCAACCGGCATCGGGAAATACAGCTTTAAGCTCGGCGATCCAGGCTTCCGGAGCGACCGTCTCCGGCAGGGCAACCCGGTAGGTGTAGTAGATCAGGCTGCCCGGCTGGACCAGGCCGGTGTCGGCCAGCGCCGCTTTAGCGATCATCAGACGCGGTCCCAACGAAAACAGGCCCGATCCGCCGAACCGGTCGGGTTCGCGGGCGAGCACGGCGCGAATTTCGAAACGCCCGTCGCCGACCCGCAGGACATCGCCGACGGCGACTCCTAAGCGGTCCAGCAGATTCGGGACAACGGCGGCGCCCCACATTTCGCCGCGCTGGCCGAACAATTGTTGCCGTGTCAGGCGGGGTTCCGTTTCCAGGGTGCCGTAGAGCGGGTAGCTGGCATCGACAGCCTTCAGTTCGACCAAAGTCCGCGCGCCGTCGGCGTCCGCGGTGTCGGGTCGCGCCATCGCTCGCATCTCGGCGCTGCCGGAAAGTCTCCCAGTGCGTCCCAGATGGATTTCCTCTTCTCGTCCGGCGGGGCGGTGGACAAGACGAATGGAAACGTCGCCGCCGAGAATTTCGCGGGCATCGTTGGCAAGACCGGCGTTAAGCCCAGACGAGGTCGAGCCGACGGCGGCCATGGCGGCAACACCGACCGTCAAACAAGCCAGAAAGACGCGGAATCCCCGCACACCACTGCGCAATTCGCGCCGGGCGAGGCGCCAGGCGAGGGTCCACGTCACCGCCGCATCGCCGTTCATAAGCTGGTGGTTTGATTGCTGGTAATGGGACCGGTGGCGATACGCCCGTCGCGCAGTTGCACCACGCGGCTGCACCGCCGGGCGATCGCTGCGTCGTGGGTGATCAGCAACAACGTGGTGCCGTAGCGTTCGGCCCGCTCGAACAAAATATTGATGACCTGTTCGCCGGTCTCGCCGTCCAGATTGCCCGTCGGCTCGTCGGCCAGCAGCAACGCGGGTTTGGTGGCAAACGCGCGGGCGATAGCGACCCGCTGTTGTTCACCGCCCGATAATTGCGAGGGATAGTGGGGCAGACGGTCACCCAAACCCACGGTCTCGAGGCTCTTCTTGGCTTTTTCGAAAGCGTCGGCTATGCGCGCGAATTCCAACGGTATGGCGACGTTCTCGATCGCCGTCATGGTTGGCACCAGATGAAACGCCTGAAAAACGATACCGATCGAGCGGCGGCGAAACAGCGCCAGCGCGTTTTCGTCGAGCTGTGGCAGGTCGTTGCCAGCCACCCGCACCGACCCGCTGGTCGGACGCTCGAGCCCAGCGATCACCATCATCATGGTCGATTTACCCGAGCCCGAAGGTCCGACGACGCCGATGGTCTCGCCGGCGGTGACCGTCAGGTCGAGACCGCGTAGGATGTTGACCTCGCCGCCCGCACTCGCCAAATGAAGGTGAACGTCGACTAACTCAACGATTGGTTCGCCGGCCGTGGCGTCTACGTGGCGCGGTGATTGTTGCGGAATAGGCAAGTCCATCATGACACGCTGGTTGTACCTCTATGCACGGTCGTATACGCGGCTGCCGGGGCGAAAGGGAAACGGCCCTCCACGATATGGCTGCCGCCGCGCTCCGTTCAATAGCGGGCAGCTGTTTCGATTCGGTGCCGTCGTCAGGCGACTTGCTGTTGTCATTCCAGCCGTACCTTGGACCGCACTTTGGGCCATATTAGGCTTGTCGGCCAGTCTATATGGCACGGCGCTGGCGGCGAATGACGAGACTGTGATCGTCGCCCTGGGCGATAGTCTGACGGCCGGCTTTGGCATCCTTGCCAACGATTCGTTTCCCGTGCGCCTCGAGGCGGCCTTGCGCGGCGCTGGGGTGAACGCCCGGGTCGTGAACGCTGGCGTATCGGGCGACACGACGGCGGGCGGATTGGCGCGTATCGACTGGGTTCTCGCTGATACGCCAGACCTTGTGATCGTCGAATTGGGCGCTAACGACGGCCTGCGTGGACTCAATCCGGCGGATATGGAGGCCAATCTCGACGCGATCTTGGCGCGCTTGGCCGACAGGGACGTTCCGGCGATCTTAACCGGTATGCTAGCGCCGCCGAATTTGGGTCGCGCCTACAGCGATGCGTTTAAAGCGGTATTTCCACGGCTTGCAGAACGGCACACGGTCGTTTTCTATCCGTTTTTACTCGACGGCGTGGCGGCGCAGCCGGCGCTAAATCAACGCGACGGCATTCACCCTAATACGGCGGGCGTGCGCGTCATTGTCGAGCGGTTTACACCCATAGTATTAAGGGCGCTGGCCGACATTAAATCACGTTCGAAGACTATTAGCCGCTAGCGGGACACTGTCATGACGTCGTTTGCATACGCCCATGCCGGGGTCACCGAAGACGGCCCGATCACCCAGTGGCGAGGCTGGCAGAGCCTCATCGAACACTGCCTCGATGATTGGCCATCGGCGCCGGGAAATCTCGGTCTGCTTTATATCACCGAGCCACTGGCCGGTGATCTCGATGAGATCCTAGCCCTATTGCGCCGGCGCACCGGCGTCGCCGATTGGGTTGGTGCGGTTGCGCCGGCGATCTGCGCCACCGGGGCCGAATATTTCGATACCCCGGCGATGGCGATTATGGCGCTGGACGTGGCGGCCGAGAATTATCGCTTGGTCCCGCCGATGGCTTCGGTGGACGGCGGCGGCGGGGTATTGCGGCCAATGTCCGATTGGCTGGCTGCGCAACACCCGCGGTTCGCCATCATTCACGCCGATCCGCGGGGTGGCGGCATGCAGTCGCTGGTGCCGGCACTGGCGGAAACAACCGAGGCTTTTCTGGTCGGCGGCCTGACCAGCACTGCGGCCGAGAACGGCCAGATTTCCGGCACAGCCACCGGCGGCGACGTCTCCGGGGTATTGTTCGGTGAGACGGTGCCGGTTGTGACCGGTCTAACCCAGGGCTGCGCGCCGATCGGACCGCTGCGCACAATCACCGCCATGGAAGG
>JAPUHN010000300.1 GCA_027297685.1 Alphaproteobacteria bacterium
GGATTTTCGTATCCATATTTCGATCCTGTCTGAAATTTGCCCGGAATTGCTAACTTTCTAAGCATATCGAATCAAGTAGTATGTATAACAATATATATCATGATGATATAAATACAAGAGTCGATTCCCGAGCCGGCATAAGTTTCGGCCGCCCGGTTGCGTATCGCTAAAAGTCTGTTGTGGAATGAAGTGGCTGGGGGAGAAGGATTCGAACCTTCGTTGGCGGAGTCAGAGTCCGCAGTCCTACCGTTAGACGATCCCCCACCGATGTGGGCCCCGTCGATGAGGGTGCGGCGTATTTATCATATCTCTCGAGATCTGTGTAGCGGCCGCTGCATACGTCCGCCCGCTTGCCAAGGCGCGTGCCGGCGTTAATGTTGTAGCGGTTTGTCAAAATGTGTTTGGGAGAGTGTCGGGTGGATCGGTTTGATCAGACAACGGCTGCGCAAATGGGCGCGGGCCGCTCCGCGTACACCTTTGCGGCGATCGATCTGGGCACCAATAACTGCCGATTGCTGGTGGCGCGGCCCGCCGGCGATGGATTTCGTGTGATCGACGCTTTTTCGCGAATCGTTCGTTTGGGCGAAGGTCTGGTCGCCAACAATCGACTATCCGACCCGGCGATGCTGCGTACCATCGAGGCGTTGAGGATTTGCGCCGCAAAGGTGCGCCGGAATGGCGCTTCACGGGTGCGCGCCGTCGCGACGGAAGCTTGCCGGAGGGCCGAGAATGGTCCTGATTTTGTCGCGCGTGCGTTGCAAGAATCCGGCATCCAGCTAGAAATAATAGAAACCCTGGAAGAAGCCCAGTTGGCGCTGACCGGCTGCGCGCCGCTGTACGATCTTCCTGAAGCTGGCGAGGGATTTGCGCTGCTTTTCGATATCGGCGGCGGTAGTACGCAAGTTACTTGGCTTCGTCTCGTTGATCCTTCGGTAAGCGGTGCTCCTCCGGATTTTACCGTGCTCGGGACCGTTTCGCTTCCCTGTGGCGTGGTAACTCTGAGCGAGCGGTACGACGCGGTGGAAAATTCAGCGGGTTTTGTCAGCCTTGAGACCTATGTGACGATCTGTGAACACGTCGCCTCGCTGCTCGAACCGTTCGAGCGCGAGTACGGCATCGCTTCCCACGTTGCGGCCGGCCGGGTTCAAATGGTCGGAACGTCGGGAACCGTAACGACGCTGACCGGTGTTTTGCTGAATCTGCCGCGGTACATTCGCTCACGTGTCGATGGCAGGGCCCTCACTTTCGACGAACTGGAGCAGGGACGAAATAAGTTGATGGCACTAGACCGATCCGGGCGCGCCGCGCATCCATGCATCGGCCCGCAACGCGCCGACCTGGTAATCGCCGGCTGCGCCGTGCTTCACGCAATATGCGATGCGTGGCCCGTCGGCAAGTTGAAGGTCGCCGACCGCGGGTTGCGCGAAGGCATTCTGCACGGCCTCATGCAAGACGCCGACCGGGAAGCGGCGATTGCCGGTTAGCCAGTGATGGCGCGAGGACGCGGATCTCGATCGGGCAGTGGCGACGGAATTGGCGACGGCGGGTCCCGGCGCCAGGCTGAGCGCGTGCGCACCGCGCGCCGCCGCAAAATCGGCTCGACTCGCTGGTTGCAGCGCCAACTCAACGATCCCTATGTGCAACAGGCGCGAAAAGACGGGTATCGCTCGCGCGCGGCTTACAAGCTGCGTCAAATCGACGACCGCTTCAAGTTGCTGCGGCCCGGCCTGCGGGTCATAGACTTAGGCGCTGCGCCAGGCGGTTGGACCCAGATCGCGGTGGAACGGGTACGCCCGGAGCAATCGGGAGGCCGGGTGGTCGCGTTCGATATTGCTGAAATTGCGCCGATCGGCGGCGCGGTCATAGTGCAGGGGGACCTGTTCGATGCCCAGGCACCCGATGAATTGCGGGCGGCGGTCGCCGGCGCGGCCGATGTGGTGCTGTGCGACATGGCGGCGCCGGCAACCGGCCACGCGCCGACCGATCATCTGCGCACCCTGGCGCTGAGCGAAGCGGCGTTGGCGTTTGCCTGCGATGTGCTCACCGACGGCGGTGCGTTTGTCGTGAAAGTGCTGCAAGGGGCCGACGAGCCGGCATTTTTTAGCGCACTGCGCGAGCGTTTCGAAGGTGTGCGCCGTATCAAGCCGCCGGCAAGCCGCAGCGATTCGACCGAGCTTTACATCGTCGCAACACGTTTTAAAGGCGCCGAATGAGGCGAAGTTGGTGAATCCGGCGGTAGTTCTTGTCGAGCGTTGCAGGTTGTGTATATAAGCCCCGTCAACTCGCACTTGGCTCAAAGGCAAAGTTGACATGCATATCCGCGATGCGCTCACATTCGACGATGTCCTTCTCGAACCGGCAGAATCGCGAATCCTGCCCAGCCAAGCGAACACCCACACCAGACTGACCCAGACGATCGAGTTGGGAATTCCGCTCATCTCGGCCGCCATGGATACGGTGACCGAGGCCGAAATGGCCATTACCTTGGCACAGGCCGGCGGCATCGGCGTCATCCATAAAAACCTCGAGCCGGAAGAGCAGGCCGACGAGGTCCGCAAGGTCAAACGGTTCGAATCGGGCATGGTGGTGAACCCGATCACCATTCATCCCGAACAACCCTTGTCCGACGCGTTGGCGGTCATGGAATCGCAATCGATTTCGGGCATTCCGGTCATCGCCAAACGCACCGGGCGCCTGGTCGGTATTCTCACCAACCGCGATGTACGCTTCGCCAGCGATCCGACGCAGCCGATCAAAGAGCTGATGACGCGCAAATTGATCACCGTTGGCGAAGGCGTGGATATGGACGAGGCCAAGCGCTTGCTCCATGCCCACCGCATCGAGAAATTGCTGGTGGTGGACGACGAAAAACATTGCGTCGGACTTATCACCGTCAAGGACATCGACAAGGCGCAGACCTTCCCCGACGCGTGCAAGGACGCCCAAGGCCGATTGCGCGCCGCCGCGGCGACCGGTGTCGGCGACGCTGGTTTTGTGCGCTCTGAAGCATTGCTCGATGCCGGAGTCGACGTCATCGTTGTCGACACCGCACACGGGCACTCGGTCCGGGTGATCGGGCAGGTCGACCGGATAAAACGCATCAGCAACGAAACCCAGATCATCGCCGGCAACATCGCCACCGGCGAGGCCGCGCGCGCGCTTATCGACGCTGGTGCGGACGCGGTGAAGGTGGGCATCGGTCCTGGCTCGATTTGTACGACACGTATTGTTGCCGGTGTCGGCGTGCCACAGTTGACCGCTATACAAGACGTGGTCGATGTGGCGCAAAAGGCCGGTATCCCGGTGATCGGTGACGGTGGCATCAAGCAGTCGGGCGATCTGGCGAAGGCGATCGCCGTCGGCGCCGACTGTGCGATGATCGGCTCGTTGCTCGCGGGAACCGACCAGGCGCCCGGCGAGGTGTTCTTGTACGAGGGACGATCGTATAAGTCCTATCGTGGTATGGGCTCGATGGGCGCCATGGCGCGGGGGTCGGCCGACCGCTATTTCCAGGCCGAGATTGCCGATACCTTGAAACTGGTGCCCGAAGGCATCGAAGGTCAGGTGCCCTACAAAGGTGCGGCGTCCAATGTACTTCATCAATTGGTCGGCGGCCTGAAGGCGGCCATGGGATATACCGGCAACGCAACGATAGCCGACATGCAGCAGAACTGCCGGTTCCTGCGTCTGACCAATGCGGGTCTGCGCGAAAGCCACGTCCACGATGTGGCGATAACCCGCGAAGCGCCGAATTACCGTAGCAATGTATAACTGCGCTGTCGGCGCGCTGTTGTTGTGACCCCGGCAGGCCGCGCCGCGGCGGCCATCGAGCTGTTGCACGGGATCGCCGCTGGAGCGGATCCGGCCGACACCATCATCGCCGAGTATTTTCGCCGCCGCCGGTACGCGGGAAGCGGCGATCGGCGCGCTGTTCGCGACCTCGTCTACGACGTGCTTCGCAACCTCGGCATACTCAAATGGCGGCTCGCCGAGGCGGGCGGAAATAGCGACGACGCTCGCGCCTGGCTGATCGTCGAAATTGCCGCGCGCGCGCCCGCCGACCTTGCAGCGATGTTCGGCGGTGGCCGGTTTGGTCCCGCGCCGCTGAGCGCAGATGAAGGGGCACTGGCCATAAGCTTGGTTCGCCAACCGGTGCCGGTTGAGGCAGCGCCGCGGTGGGCGCAGCTCAATTGCCCCGAATGGTTGCTCGAACGGTTCGACCGGGCGTTCCCAGAAACGTGCGACTCCGAGGTGCACGCGCTCAACCAACCGGCGTCGGTTGACCTTCGGGTAAATCTGCTGCGCGCGACCCGCTCTGCCGCGCAGGCCGCGTTGGCGGCCGAAGGCCATATTGTGACGCCGACACCGATATCTCCCGTCGGGTTGCGTGCAGACAGTTGGCTGCCGTTGGCAAATACGCGCACCTTCAAGGATGGCCTGGTTGAAGTTCAGGACGAGAGCAGCCAACTACTCGCGCTTGCCGTGAATGCCCGGCCCGGCGAGCGGATCGCAGACCTTTGCGCCGGCGGCGGCGGCAAGACGCTCGCCCTGGCGGCGATGATGGAGAATTCGGGCGAGATTATCGCCGCCGACGTTTCGCCGTCGCGCCTGCGGCGGATGACGCCCCGGTTGCGGCGTGCCGGGGTGACGATCGCCCACGCAACGACGGTCGATATAGCGGCGTTGGCCGACGCGATCGAATCGGTCGACCGGGCCTTGATCGACGCGCCTTGCTCGGGCACCGGCGCCTGGCGCCGCCATCCCGAAGCGCGCTGGCTTTTGACGCCCGAACAATTGGCCGACTTTACGGCGACGCAGGCCAATTTGCTGCGCGATGGCGCAAGATTGGTGCGCCCGGGCGGCTGGCTGGTCTACGCGACGTGTTCGTTGTTGCCCGAAGAAAACGAAGCGCAGGCCGACGCCTTTCTCGCCGGCCATCCGCAGTTCCGCCGCGTGCCGGTCGGCGATTACCTGTCCACCGATCAATTGACCCTGGCTGGTCTGAACACCGACGGCGATTTGCACCTCACGCCGGCGCGCAACGGCGTCGACGGTGTTTATGCCGCGGTGTTCGAAAAGGCCGACGGCGGTTGAGCGGGGCCACCATACGTGCCGCCACGCCTGACGACGGGGACACGATTGCGCGCATTCATGTGGAAACCTGGCGCTCGACCTATGCCGGCATCATCCCCGACGTCTACCTGGTGCGCATGAATGTTGGGCAGCAGCGCATGATGTGGCGGAAAACCCTGCAAGGCAGCGGCCACAGGCATCATGTGGTCGTCGTGGAGCTGGCGGGCAAAGAGGTTGTTGGATTTGCCAGTTGCGGGGCCGCCCGCCGCAATTTGCTGCCGCGCCGCGCGCCCTACGACGGCGAGGTCTTTACCTTATACGTCGCCGTCGACCACCAGGGACAGGGCCATGGCAAGCGGCTGCTGGACGCCTGTTTCGACACGCTGCGCGAGCAGGCCAAAACCTCCGTGGTGGTCTGGGTCCTGGCCGCCAACCCGGCGCGGTTCTTCTACGAGGCTAGCGGCGGCCGCAAGGTCGCCGAGCGCATCGAACGCTTCGCCGGCGCCGAACTAGCAGAACTCGCCTTCGGCTGGAATTTGTCGGCGGGGGGCTAGATTGTCATTCGATGTACAAGTGCGGGTGTGGCGACGTCCGTTAGCGTGTCCACACCGGTGAACCGAAAAGAACCCGACAAACGACCGGTTTTGACTCAATTTGAACCGTTCAACGCATTAACTCTGACCAAGTGATTGTATAAGCCAAGGTACATATCCACGGTATTCAGTTGGTTTCGGTCTTGTGCGAGCGACTACAGCAATAGACTGCGAGCACGACAATAGGTGTATTCCCAGGAGTTCGGTACTCGTGGAAGGAGCTAGCTCACCAGTCTCCACAGCATTATCGAGCGCCCTTTTAAAAGCTCGTCTGATTCGGGCGTAGTGCTTACGCACTATTCGTCGGACTTCCGGATCTTCCGGCGCGAGCTCGGTCGCGGAGTTTGTCATCAGACAACCCTCGCATTCCAGCTTGTGTGTTGCGCCATGGACGATCTTCTCGAAATAGTTACGAATATCTTCGAGACCGGGTTCGGTGCCCTCCAAACCTGACAACAAATCGCTCACGATCTGAGACGAATACCGGTCAAGCGCCGCAAGAAAAACGGCACGTTTGTCACCGAAGGTGCCATAGAAGCTAAACTTGTTGATCCCCATCGCTGACGTTAGATCGGTCAACGAAGTCGATGCATAGCCATGTTTCCAAAATGTGCGCATCGCCGCGTCGAGTGCATCATCAGGGTCGAAGGCTTTTGGTCGTGGCATGGCTATCTGCTTCCCTCTACGCGAACACAACCACGCAGCACGAATCCACTACTTGACAGATCATTCTTAGCAATCATACTAGAAAATAACTGACCGATCAGTCAGATATTGCTAAACAGGTTAATCATGGGTGAAAAAGGTAACAAGGCGACGGCTAAAGGCGCGAAATTCACTGAAGAATTGGTGCCCCGGTTGGGAGTGCTGGGTGAGGTCTCGATGAAAAAGATGTTTGGTGGATACGGGATCTTCCACGACGGTAAGATGTTTGGGCTGGTGACTTCCAAAGCCGAGTTCTTCTTGAAGGTCGACGACACCAACAGTAAACGATTCGAAAAAGCCAAGTCGCCCCGACACGGGAAGATGCCGTATTTCCGGGTACCGAAAAAGGTGCTTCAAAACGACAAGGAATTCATCAATTGGGTGAAATCGGCTGTCGAGGTGGCGCATGACTGAGTCGGTAGGTACGAGTTCCGTACAGCCGAGTTCGAAATTTGCGATGGTAAACGACTCCAATATGCACTATCTCGAGATCGGGGAAGGACGGCCAATTCTATTCCTGCACGGAAACCCAACCTCGTCCTATCTCTGGCGTAACGTCATCCCCCACGTCGCACCACATGGCCGATGTATCGCACTCGACCTCATCGGCATGGGGCGTTCGGACAAACCCAATATCGAATATCGGTTTGACGACCACGCGACCTATGTCGAGGGGTTTATTGACGCGTTGGAGCTAACAGACATCACGCTAATTGTGCACGACTGGGGAGCCGGACTTGGTCTGGATTATGCCTGTCGGCACCCGGAGAACGTTTGTGCCCTTGCATTCATGGAAGGCGTCTATCGTCCAGTAAGCTGGAAAGAGCGACCGATCATAGAGCGCTTTATGTTTAAGCGCATGCGGCACCCGGAAAAGGGTTACAAGATGATCGTGGAGAACAACTTCTTTGTGGAACGCGTTCTGCCGATGATGACCGTACGCACACTCAGCGCCGAAGAGATGGCTGCGTACCGCGAGCCATTCTCAAAACCGGAACACCGTCGACCATTGCAGATGTGGCCACGGCAAATCCCATTCGATGGCGATCCCCCAGAGGTTCACGAGCGCATTGACGCTGCTAACGGTTGGCTGCGCTCTGCAGATTGTCCGAAACTCTTGCTATGGGCAAAACCCGGTGGGTTGATCCGAAAGAAGGATATCGACTGGTTTCGGTCCGAAGTCCCCAATCTCGAAGACGTGTGTATCGGCAAGGGCAAACACTACATCCAGGAAGACCAACCCGACGCCATCGGCAAAGCGATCGCCCAATGGATCGTTAAGGGAGAATGATCGAGGATTCCCTCGCACTGCTTTAGGTTTGGATGTGGCTACGGACGGAAGTGCCCAAACGCGGGTATTCGTGACGGGAGCCGGCATAAAAGCAGACACCAGCGCCCCATCGCATGCCAAATGTTCGTTTACGAGCCGCCCCTAGTGCAGCGGCCGGCAGAATCGGCTATCAAGC
>JAPUHN010000301.1 GCA_027297685.1 Alphaproteobacteria bacterium
AAGCGCGCCCGCGGTTTCAATGTTCTTCACCCCATGGGTTGGGACGCGTTCGGCCTGCCGGCGGAAAACGCGGCGATAGAAAAGGGCGTGCATCCCGCCAACTGGACCTATGAAAACATCGCCGCAATGCGAACCCAACTCAAGGCGATGGGTCTATCGATCGATTGGTCGCGCGAATTGGCCACTTGCGATCCGCAATATTACCGACACGAACAGGCAATGTTCCTCGATTTTATGGAGCAAGGTCTGGTTTACCGCCAGGAAGGCTGGGTGAACTGGGACCCCGTGGACCAAACCGTGCTCGCCAATGAACAGGTTATCGACGGCAAAGGCTGGCGTTCGGGCGCCCCGATCGAACGCCGCCGCCTGGCCCAGTGGTTTTGCCGCATAACCGAATTCAGTGACGATTTGCTGGCCAGCCTGTCGCGGCTGGAGCGCTGGCCGGCCAAGGTCCGGACCATGCAGATGAATTGGATCGGTCGCTCGGAAGGCGCCTACATAGATTTTGGCTTTGCTGATAATTCCAGCCTGGATTCCTTGCGCGTTTATACCACGCGGCCAGATACGATTTTTGGCGCCAGTTTTTGCGCTATTGCCGCCGATCATCCGCTCACCGAAAAACTGGCCAAGAACAATCCGGCGATTGCCACGTTTGTCGAGGAATGCCGCCAGCTTGGCACCAGCGAGGAAGCCATTCAAACCGCCGAGAAACGCGGAATCGATACCGGCCTGCGGGTAAAACATCCGTTCGCAGATGAAACATTACCGGTATTCGCCGCCAATTTTGTGCTCATGGGATATGGCACCGGCGCAATTTTCGGTTGTCCCGCCCACGACCAGCGGGACCTGGATTTCGCGCGGGCTTATGGGCTTCCCGTCTTGCCCGTGGTGGTGCCCTACGATGCCGACCCTGATGTATTCACCATTGGCGACGAAGCCTATCTCGGCGACGGTAGACTTGCCCATTCCGAATTTCTAGACGGCCTGGATGTCGATGATGCCAAGTTGACAGCGATCGAACACCTCGAGACCAACAAATCTGGCGAAGGCGCCGTTAATTACCGGCTGCGCGACTGGCTGGTCTCGCGGCAACGCTATTGGGGCTGCCCCATTCCCGTGATCCACTGTGGCGACTGCGGTATCGTACCGGTCGCGCGCGCAGATCTACCTGTAACCCTTCCCGAGGATGTGGATTTCTCCGTTCCCGGAAATCCCCTGGATCACCACTCGAGCTGGAAGAACGTCGACTGTCCTTCTTGCGGCAAACCAGCGCAACGCGATTCTGACACATTCGATACATTCATGGACTCGTCCTGGTATTTCACCCGGTTCTGTTCTCCGGACGCCGATATGCCAGTCGACCCCGCGTCGGGAGAATACTGGTTGCCGGTAGATCAGTACATTGGCGGGATCGAACATGCGATTTTACATCTTCTGTACTCGCGATTTTTCATGCGGGCCATGCAACGGAGCGGCCACATCGAAATTGACGAGCCGTTCGACGGCTTGTTCACGCAAGGCATGGTCAACCACGCGACATTTCGCGATGCCGACGGAAATTGGATCGAACCGGCGCACGTCGTTCGCCAAGCCAACGGCTCGGCCGAACGCGCCGACACCGGTGTCCCGGTTGAGATCGGCCGGGTCGAAAAGATGTCTAAGTCGAAAAAGAACACCGTCGACCCCACCGACGTTATCGAACATTTTGGCGCGGATACCGCCCGATGGTTTATTTTATCCGACAGTCCGCCGGACCGGGACATGGAGTGGACGGACGCCGGCGTCCAGGGCGCTTTTCGCTACGTCAATCGCGTCGCCCGCCTCATCGACGATCACCTGGGTGCATTGACAGAACCGGACGCACCGTTACCTGGCGAACTGTCGAGTAGCGCGGCAGAGCTACGCCGGGTCACCCATAAAACAATCGTCGGTATCACCGACGATTATGAGCGCTTTCACTTCAACAAGTCGGTCGCGCGCCTGTATGAGCTGACCAACGCTATATCGGCCCTCGATACCGAAATTTCCGACAGCAGCGACGCATGGGCGATCCGCGAGGCGCTCGAGACCCTGGTGAAGTTACTCGGTCCGATGATGCCCCATCTCGGCGAAGAGATGTGGCGGCGACTCGGACACGCGACGTTGCTAGTTGATACGCCATGGCCTGAAGCCGATGGTGCACTGACCGTTGACGATACGGTTACCGTGGCAATCCAAGTTAATGGCAAGCTGCGCGGCACGATCGACGTCTCGGCCGGTGCCAGCCAGGATGTTGTCGAGGCCGCCGCGTTGGCGGTTGGCAACGTAGCTGCGGCCATCGGCGACCGGCCGATACGAAAAGTGGTTTTCGTGCCCGACAAGCTGGTGAATTTCGTTGTCTAAACTCTGCTTCATGATCGCCGCAATGGTGCTAATTGCCGGCTGTGGTTTTGAACCACTCCACGGGCAGCAGCAATCCGGCGTCAATGCAACATCGGCAATGCGACAGATATCTGTTCCACCGATTCCCGAACGATTGGGCCAGCTGCTGCGCATCGAATTGACCAACCGTCTGACCCCGAGCGGTCCACCGCGGGCGCCAGCCTATGTGCTCAGTGTCAGCGTCAGCGAAAGCAAGCGAAATTTGGCGGTTCGTAAAGATGCTACTGCGACGCGCGCAAATCTTGTTATTTCGGCAAAATTCGAGCTGACAGACGCGAAAACAGAGGAAAGTCTGCTCAGTGGGAGGATCCGATCGATCAATAGCTACGATATTTTGGACTCCGACTTCGCAACGTTAAGTGCGGAATCGGACGCAAGGCGCCGTGCGGCGCTCGATTTAGCGACGGAAATTAAGTCGCGGTTGGGCATATTTTTGTCCCAACCGCGCAATACCTAACGATATAGCATTTCAGTCGAAACTGCGGTCGACGGCCACAAAGCTACACGAATATTCACGGTCTCACCGAAACTCAAAATATCACCGGCCATACAGTGAAAATATCCGCCAATAAAGTAGATGGGTTCATAAGATCGCTAGATTCGACAGTTCGGGCTGTACTTGTATACGGTCCGGACGGCGGACTTGTACGCGAACGGTCCCAAGCGCTTTCTGCAGCGATTGTCCAAGACGCCGCTAACCCTTTCAATATAGAGGAACTTTCGCCATCGCTTTTGGCAAGGGATCCAGTACGCCTGGTCGATGAGGTGCTCGCAGTGTCGTTCGGTGGTGGCCGGCGTGTACTGGTTGTACGTGACGCA
>JAPUHN010000302.1 GCA_027297685.1 Alphaproteobacteria bacterium
CCACGCTGGGGAACTCGACCAGAATGCCGTCGCCCATGGTCTTGACGATACGACCGCCGTCAGCAGCGATCCGCGGGTCGATCAGTTCAAAGTGAAGAACCCGGAGACGCGCACGTGTCAGTTGCTCATCGGCTTCCATCAACCGCGAATAGCCGACGACATCGGCGGCAAGGATGGCAGCAAGCCTGCGCTGAACCCGCTCTTCGGCCATTAACTGGCTTCTCCCCCTAATGGGGCGAAGTGTATGGGGGAGAAGCAATGGTGTCTATGAACGCCCGCGATGTCCGTTATGGGTCAATGTCGGACATTTACCGCCTTGAATTTTATGTCCGCTTTACCCCCAACAACGGACATAATCAGCGGAAAAACGGACATCGGTAATTTAATGTCCGCTTTCGAGCCTTTTTCGTCCGCTTTACCCCCGAAAGCGGACATTCCTGACCGGCCCGCTAATGTCCGTTATTAGCCAAAAGCGGACATCCGCGAGGCAAGCAACGGCGCGCCCCTGCGGCTTACTGTTCCGGCACCCCAGCCTTGCGCAATCCATCGAGCAAGGCATCGATTACGGTTTGTTCGATGAATGTGGGGTGGCGCTGAAAACCGCGCATCGAGGCGCGCGGCAGCACTTTTAACAGGTCGTCGACGGCTTGCTTTGCGATCTCCAGCTGGCCGGCATTGGCGGCGGACGCGGCCATGATCACGTAAAATCCGTACCAACTTGGCCTAAGTTCCTTGCCTTTGAACAGAATATCGACGGCATCATCGTATCGGCCGCCGGCAAAGTAAGCATTGCCCCAGTTCATGTACCACCACCAACGCCAGGGGTCGCGGTTACTCATGTGTTGAACGCTTTGCAACACGTCGTACGCCTCCTGCGCACGGCAGAGATGCGCCAGGAGTGCACCCACCTGGCACCAGGCGACGAAGGAATTGGGTTCCTGGTCGGCGGCATTTCGTGCGGCCGTCAGGCCGCGTTCCAGCTGATCGTCGTACAGGCAGTACCAGGACAGGGCTAGGTTTGCCGCCGGATCGGTCGGATCAAACGATACCGCCAGTTCGGCCAAGCGGCCGGCTTCCCGGATTGCACCTGATCGTGAAGCCGACCAACCGTGCAAAACGGAGTAGACATGACAAAGAGACAAGAGTGCGATGGCCGGTACGTACTCCGGGTCGAGATCGATCGCCTTGCCTAGTTCGGCCATGGCAAATTCGTTTTCCTCGGTCGTTACGAGATGAAAATGCGGTAGCGCGCGCAGATAGTAATCCCAGGCAGAGATGTTTTTGCTACGGCCGGTTTTCGCGCGCTCTATTTCCGCCAGCGTGATCGCTGGCTCAATGGCGACAGCGATGTGTCGCGTGATGTCGTCCTGTACCTCGAATATATCGTTCAGCTCTCGGTCATAGCTTTCCGCCCAGACGTGGTTGCCGCTCTCCGTCTCGATCAGCTGAGCGGTAATGCGAACCCGATGGCCTGCCTTGCGCACGCTGCCTTCGAGCAGATAGCGAACGCTCAATTCGCGCCCAATCTGTACCATGTCGCTGGCTTGGCTTTTGTAGGCGAAGCTGATGTTGCGTGCCGTGACGGCCAGCCGACGGAACCGGGACAAGGCGGTAATAATGTCTTCGGCGATACCGTCGGCGAAATATTCCTGCTCGGGGTCGCCCGACATGTTGTCGAAGGGCAACACGGCGATGGACGGCTTGGCCAACGCCGAGGTCGGCTCCGGTGCCGGCACCGTGTCGCCGTTTGGCCCTAGTTTGGCGACGAACCGGTATCCGCGCCGGGGAAAGGTTTTGATCACCGTCTGCGTCTTGCCGTCATCGCCCACCGCCCGCCGCACCGAATTGATACGCGAAGTGAGCGTGCCGTCCGATACGATCCGCCCGTCCCAAATATGCTCGATAATCTCGTCCTTGCTGACCATCCGGTCGGCGTGTTCGACGAGATACTGGAGCAGGCTGAATACCTGAGGCTCTACGGCGATTTCTTCGCCGTTCGCCGTCAAGCGGAAGCTTTCGGTATCGAGTGTGTGGTCACCAAACCGGTAAATCATCGCAAACGGCTCTTCTCAATGAAAATCTGGACAATCTGGATGATTCTGTAGAGATTCTTTAAGCGACGAAAGACCAGCTTGCCTAGCCTCAGCCCATCACGCAATAGCCGGATCACCGGCTGCCAAGAAGGAGGGCAAGGGAATGAAATTCTATGGTTGTGTCCAGTTGCGGTTCGACGATGAGAGCTGGCTTAAGGAATACGCGCAGAGGGTAACGCCTATACTCGAACGCCATGGCGGTCGCTATCTGGCCCGTACCAGAACCATGGAAAAGATCGAGGGCGACCGTGAATTGCCGACCGTGTTTGTTATTGTTGAATGGCCGTCGCGAGAGGCATTTCATGAGTTCTACGACAGTCCGGAATATCAAGAAGTCAAACAATTGCGACACGATCATTCCAATGACGAACTCATTCAGGTTGCCGGAGAAGATATAGCCAAGGAGCTTGGTTACATCTGATCTGGCTCAGTTGATCCTTTCGTTGCCGTCCGATTACCCGCTGTTGTCAGAGTTCAATTTCGATGCGGTGACGGGAAGCATTCAGCGTGCTTTGGCCGGGTGCCAAGACCTGGTGATGTGTGGGAGTAGATTGAAGTACTAATGTCCGTTATGGGTCAGGAACGGACATATTGGCGTACCCGAAAAATGTCCGTTAACGGGTGTAAAGCGGACATTATCTCAGCACCGCTGGATGTCCGTTAATAGCCAATCACAGCCGTTCAGAAAAATCTAATATAGGCTTAACCGTCGAGCCATCACTGTCGTGGTTCAGCGCAACGCGATGCCGTTGGAGGGGAGCCATCCACACAGGACATTCCAACCACGTGGTATTACTCGGGCAGGCCCGCCTCACCATGGGCGAATTTTCGGTCTGGAATCGCTCACCGCTTACCCTCCATCGTTGGCGATCAGGGGCTCCTCAATTGGTGACCCGAACGTTGTAAAGCGAGATCCCTTTCAGTAGGTCGATCGCCCGGGCCAATTGATAATCGTCGGCGTTCTGTCCCGAGCCGCTGGCAGCAGCCGCCTTTGGCTCGGTGTCGTCGCCGTCGCGCGCATTGCGTAAATCTTCTTCGCGCACCCTGGCCCGCTCATTGGCAGCTTCGATCCGTGCCTGTTGCACCACGATATCCGGGGTCACGCCGGTTTTCTGGATCGACCGTCCGCTCGGCGTAAAATAGGCTGCCGTGGTCAATCGCATCGCGCCATGTCCGGGAATTGGCATGATCGTCTGGACCGAGCCTTTGCCAAATGACTGCGTCCCCATGATCACCGCCCGACGATGGTCCTGGAGGGCGCCGGCGACGATTTCGGAGGACGACGCCGAGCCGCCATTGATCAAGACAACCATTGGCAGGCCATTGATCAAGTCGCCGGGTTTGGCGTTAAAGCGCTGCGCATCGTCTTCGTCTCTGCCGCGCGTCGACACTATCTCGCCGCGTTCGAGAAACGCATCGGACACCTTGATTGCCTGATCGAGCAGCCCGCCGGGGTTGCGCCGTAGATCGAGCACCAATCCGATCATGCTGTCGCCAAGCTCCTGTCGCATCTTGCCGACTTCACGCTTGACGCCAATCTCGGTTTTTTCGTTGAACGTGGTGATGCGCAGGTAGCCGACATTGCCTTCGATCCGGCTGCGCACGGACTGAATACGAATAACGTCGCGCGTCACGGTTACGACGAAGGGTTCGCGGCCTTCTCGGCGGATCGTCAACTTGATGTCAGAACCAACGCGGCCGCGCATCTTATCGACCGCATCGGCCATGCTCAGGCCTAGGACGGTTTCGCCATCCAGGTGGGTGATTAAATCGCCGGCCTCGATACCGGCGCGCGCCGCCGGCGTATCGTCGATCGGT
Source organism: Alphaproteobacteria bacterium (assembly GCA_027297685.1). GTDB lineage: Bacteria > Pseudomonadota > Alphaproteobacteria > UBA6615 > UBA6615 > JAPUHN01. The sequence continues at coordinate 3,912 of JAPUHN010000302.1, forward strand.
GAGATTACCTTCACGAACCCTTGCTCTAAGGTGACTTCGATGCCGAGGCCGCCGAATTCGCCGCGGGTCTGGGCCTGCATATCGCGGAAACTCTCTTCGTTCAGATAGCTCGAATGGGGATCGAGCGACCGCAGCATGCCGTTAATCGCCGATTCGATGAGTTCCTTGTCTGTCGTTTCGTCTACATAGAGCGACCGCACCCGCTCGAATATGTCACCGAACAGCTCTAATTGAC
>JAPUHN010000303.1 GCA_027297685.1 Alphaproteobacteria bacterium
GCTAATTGAAGGTGGTGCAGCATGACCACGCCCAAGGGCTCAGGCCCGCGCGCGGTGTCGTAGACAGCGAAGCCGTTATCGGCGACTATTAAGCGTGCGAGTTACAGTTAGTTCTCCAAATGAGAATACTCAGCCCCGCCCGGGCTCCCAACTTTGGCGGGGCTTTTTTGTCTTACCTTGGCAATCTGGACAGCGAAGCCGGTATCGGCGACAATTCATTATAACGTGCGATTATCGACTCAGCCCCGCCCTAACCGGCGGGGCTTTTTTGTCTTACCTTGGCGATCTGGACAGCGCAGCCGTTATCGGCGACTATTCAGCGTTTACGTATGGTCTTTAGTTCTCCAAAAAATGTCTATCCTCAGCCCCGCTGACCCCCAATCGCGGGGCTTTTTTGTCTGCCTTGGCAATCTGGACAGCGCAGCCGATATCGGCGACTATTCAGCGTGCGTGTTACATTTAGTTCTCCAAATGAGAATCCTCAGCCCCGCTCCGGCGGGGCTTTTCTTGGGTGGGCTTATGTGTTTCCGCTGACCCTAATCGCCCAGTGAAATATGATCTGGGTAACCGGCCCTGCTAAGCCACCGCCGTGCAATTTCCCCGGGCTCACTGTCCAGCTCCTTACTCGCGTCGAATGTATTGAACGCCGCAGCTTTGAAGCGAGCCCGCTCGTGGCTGGGTTGGTGAGCAACCGCGTATCGTAACGCAAAGTACAGGTTCGAGTCGGGCGACCCTTTGTTTTCCGGGCTGATCAGATAGGACATTTCTGAAATCTTTTCGGCAGCCAGAAACCCCGCCTGGTACATGTGGTCCTCGCGACGAATTATATCGACCTTCCGCTCCCTTGCGCGTTTTCTCCGCCTATAATTGCTTTCCGAGTGTAGCGGCCGCGGGAGAGGAATTGAACGTGCGACCCTCACTTCTTCCTCCCAATGCCGATGCGCATGGCAAAGTTGCACTAACTCGGTAAATTTCAGCCACATGTCGTCTGAAACTGCGCCACGCTGAAATGGCCCCCAGTCAATCTCTGGTTTCCAATATTCAAGTATGTCCATGACTATATCTGCGATCGAATATTGAGATGGGAAGAGGTTAGCACGCGAATGCCCCGTATCTCGGCAGGGCTTTTTTCATGTCTCGTGTGACCCACAGTGTGACCCAAAAGGAAAAAGGACTTAGCCGGGTTTCAGCTAAGTCCTTGATTTAATTGGTCGGGACGGCAGGATTCGAACCTGAGACCCCCACACATTCGGTGTGGTGACGTTTTCATTCGACGCCATCACCGGCTATTCACAGCGCGGCAACGTGTCGATCAGAAAGCTTATTGAGACACCTCTCTTTTCGGAGGCTTTTGCTTTCTCCAAGTCTTCTACAAGACCTCCCTGTGGTAAGGCGATTATCCAAACTTGTCAAACAATTAGCCGAAATCGTGAAGGGAATTGCGCGCGGTACGCGTGCCGGTCGGCGGCATGTGAAGCCGAGACGCGAGCGACAGATGACACGCTAACAATTTGGTAAACAAAGCAATTTATCGGTGAATTTCCAAAATCGAACCAATACGCGGCGGCCAGCCAGTGTGATTCCGGCGGTGCAACGATACCTAAGTAAAATTTACGCGAGACCGGATGCGCGCCAAATTATGCTTCCTGGTTCGTTCGCGCCTTGAGATATTCCCACGCCCGTACGGATCCCGACTTCGGCTGATTGATCTGCGAACTCGCCTCGATTTCGCCTGGCGTCAGATAGGTCACGTCGCCGAGACGCATGGCGTCCATTTGCAGCTGTGCATTCACTTGCAGATAAATCGACGTGAGCACGGCTTCGGCAATCGACGGCGCGGTAACCGTGCAGCCATGACCGCGCATCAGCACAACGACATTGTCGGCCAGGCACGCTGCCAAGTCACGGCCTTGGGCGACATCGCTGACCAGCATGTTGGTGTCGCCGAAACGGTCGTGGATATCCCACACGGGAATATCGGCGCCGATCCTGGCAAACGTGTGCTGGATGGGACGCAGCGGCGTTTGTGTGACGCTGTAGGGAATAACGCCGGGGGCATGATTGTGGACGATCGACTGAACGTCGGGGCGGGCTTCAAAAATGGCGCAGTGGATAAAACGCTCGAGGTATGGTTGGCGCCCCCGTGCATCGACCGGTGATCCGTCGGGCTCGAACACCATAATGTCGTCGGCTTGGACAAACTCGGGGCTGCGCGAACACGACAGTAGGAAACGGTCCGGCCGGTCAGGGTGTCGAACACTAATATGGCCGAAAGCATCGCAGACGCCTTCGCGCCCGAGAATCCGATTGGCGATAACCAGATCGGCGATTAGGGCATCCAGATCGGACATCTGCCTTATCTCGACTATTGCAACGGTGAGAAGCTCGACGGCCACATCAACGTCGATTGCATATCCACAAGCAGCGGCCGCACAGCGGCGCCATACTCCTGCCACGCGGTCTCTTCCATCACCCCGTCGCGTGCGCGCTTGCGTTCGGTGCTGTCCTGATACGCCCACAGATGACAGACCTCGTTGGGATCGGGCGATTGGGTGATCCAGGCGCAAATGTTCTTTGAATATTTTTCACGCGTCGGCATCACACCAACAAACTTTTCCATAAACTCGCCGGCCTTTCCCGGCAGCACGCGGTAGTTACGGAACTCGTAAAAATTGCCGCTCTCGGTCGGCGGGGTTAGCTCGCGGTGGGCTTGCATAAAACGAAGCTCCTGCTTGACGATCAGCGGTCGGATGAGCGGTATGTATTCCTTGACCCATCCTTCGAGGGCGCCGAGCTCCTGGCGCAATCGGTCACGCTCGGCCATGTCGGTATAGCTCCACAAATGCATGACTTGATTGAGCGGTCCGATGTCGGTGTACCAGTAGCCCTCGAGTTTGCCGTAGTCGTCGCCACGCACCTGCCGGCCGACCTCTTCATTGGCTTTAAGAATAGCCGGCACCGCGCCGGCCCGTGTGGTGTAAGTTCGCAATTCATAGATCAACGTCTGCTCCCCCATTTTTGCTTTTCATTGTTCTTTGTATGAGTGCCGCGATTTAGCGCACCGGCATGCCCGCCAGACTAAACCGCATTATGCGGCCATTGTGGGTGTCGGAGATCCACAACGTATCGCCGCGTATTTCAGCACCTTCGGGTTGGTTGAACCGGTTGGGTCCTAGCCCAGACTTTCCTGTTCCTATTATACCAACGATTTCAAAGGTTTTATTCAATATCTTTATCTGATTATTGAACTCGTCGACAACAAATATCCAGCCTTTTTCGTTGATCGCAACATACTTCGGCTCGTTAAACCGATAGCGATCGCCGCCGATTTCGCCAATCATACGCAACGCATCATCGAGTATCTGAATACGGTCGTTGCCCGGGTCGGAAACGTAAATGTGGCCGTCGGGGCCGATGTCGATGTCGTGGGGTCGAATGTATTCGTTCGCGCCTGACCCGCGCCCACCGATACGCGCAATCCGCTTTCCGTCGCGCCATGCCTCAACATTGTGACGTCCGACATTGGTTAGATAGATCGTTCCGTCGGGCGCCGCGACCACCCCCTCAGGGCTCGCCAGGCCGGTAATCTCATCGACCAGACGCCCGCTTTCAGCGCTCACCTGGTAGATGGCGATGCGGCCGTTGCCGGTGTCGGCAACCAGCAACCGCCCTGCCGGGTCGAAGGCCACATCGTGGGGCCGGCTCAATTCGCCGCTGCCGAAAGCGCCGATCGTTGTCAACGACTGCGGGTCGAGCACCTTGACTGCATTGTTATTGACGTCGGCGACGTAGAGCCTGCTGCCGTCGGGCGATAGCACGATATCGTGCGGGTTGCCGAACGAACGATCGGACTGAGCCTCGAACGTCGCCGTGACTTGTGCAGTTACCGGCACCGTCGATAGGGCAAGGATGGCGAGAGAGATGATCGCGAACTGGCGCATGGCCCGATGATGCAGCGCGTCTTGGCCGCGCGCAAGCCGGGACCACCGTTCAGCGATTAGCATTCCGTTATCGGCCTGGCACATCTGGTAGCACAATGTGCCCGATCCGAAGCACGCCTCTGGGCACGCGTTGACTCGCCGGGACACGTTTTCTACATTCGCGCCCGCTTAAAGCATTAGGGGAACTTCCCTGTTCCAATCCAAAGAAAAACCAACCGACCGTCTGCGATAAAGCAGCACCGGCGGAGGAGTCATACATGAGCGATACACCCTGGAAAACAGAAAATTGGTTTACCAGTCCCTGGAACTTCGCGCCGGAAGTTACCAAGGATTGGAAGTTTCCGGAGAAGATTCAAATCCACGACGTCACGTTGCGTGACGGCGAACAGCAGGCCGGCCTGGCGTTCGACTTCGACGACAAAATCCGCATCGCCGAGGCGCTGGCAGAAGCCGGCGTGCACCGTATCGAAGCCGGCATGCCGGTGGTCTCGAAAGACGATGCAAAGGTCGTTCAGGAATTGGCGCGGCGCGACTTCGGGCCCAAGGTCTACGCCTTTTCCCGTTGCATGGTGGAAGACGTCAAGCGCGCCGTCGATTCCGGCGTCAAGGGCGTCATCATGGAAGTGCCGGCGAGCCCGCATCTTATCGAGCACGGCTACCGCTGGGACCTCGAACGCGCCATCGATCTGTCGATCGAGTCCACCAACTACGCCCACGATCAGGGGCTCGAAGTGGTCTTCTTCCCGATCGATTTCACCCGCTCCGACATCAACTGGGTGATCGACCTGATCGACCGCGTCGGCCAGGAAGGCCACATGGACGGCCTCGCCCTGGTCGACACCATGGGCGCCACGTCGATCCACGCCATGCAGTATTTCGTCCGCTCGATGAAAGCGCGCTTCCCCGACATCCCGCTGGAGGCCCATTTCCACATGGACTACGGCCTGGGCATCGCCAACACCCTCATGGCGGTATCGGAGGGCGTCGAGGTTATTCAGTCGACCGTCCTCGGCGTCGGCGAGCGCGCCGGCAACGTGCCCATGGAAGAGACCGTGATGGCGCTGCGCACGCTCTACGACATCGACATCGGCATCAAGCTTGAGAACCTCAAAGGGCTCGCCGACCTGGTGCGCGACGTTTGCGGCGTCATCGTGCCGAGCAACCGCCCGGTCGTCGGCGACGATCTGTTCAAGGTCGAGTCCGGCATCATCGCCACCTGGCTGCTTAACTGCGGCGACGAATTCCAGACCGATGTGTTGCCGTTCCGCCCGCGCATGGTCGGCCAGGCCGAGCCTGAGACCGTGATGGGCAAGGGTTCCGGCATCGACACCGTCAAGGAATGGCTGGCGCGTATCCAGGTCAACGTGGAGGACGAGAAATCCATGGACGTTCTGATGGCGGTCAAGGATTGGGGCCTGATCCACAAACGTCTGATGACCCCGGACGAATTCAACGCCCTGGCGAAGGACGTGCTCGGCCTCTAGCCGGCGTTCCCCACTAACAAACAAACCCGGCCCTGCCCCACCGGCGCGGCCGGGTTTTTATTCCCGTTAGGTCAGGGCTCTAACCAGCGTTCCGCGTCCGGCGCTCGCGGTGCAGTACATAGACGCCGCTGGCAACGATGATCGCGGTGCCGACAAAGGTATATAGATCGGGAAAATCGCCGAACGCAAAAAAGCCCAACGATGTCGCCCAGATAATTTCGGTGTAGGCAAATGGAGCCACCAACGCGGTCTCGCTGCGCTCGTACGCCTTGATGATGGCGTAGTGACCGAGACCTCCCAGGAAGCCCGCCGCGGTCAACATCAGCCAATGTTCGACGGTCGGTGCTTGCCAGTCGAACGGCACGATTGCCGACATCGCCAGCGTGCCAACAAGCGCGGTATAAAACAGCATATTCAAGGGATCGGACCGATGGCTGAGATAACGCGTGATAATCTGGAACAACGCGTAGAAGAAGGCGACCGCGACGGGCAGCAGCGCCGCCCATTGGAAGACACCGGCGCCGGGCCGGATAATCACCAGTACGCCGATGAAACCGACGATCACCGCCGCCCATCGCCGCGCCCCGACGGTCTCGCGCAACATGACCACCGACAGGGCGACGATCAAGAGCGGTCCGGCGAAGGTAATCGCCACCGCGTCGGCCAAGGGCATAAAACCCAGCGCGATGAACATGCACGCGGTCGCCAACAACACCAAAATCGACCTGGCTATCTGTAGTCCTTTATCATCGCTCTTCAGCAGGGTCGGGATCCGCCGGGGAAACAACACCAGGATAAGCGCGAAGTGGAAAAAATAACGGCCCCAAATGAGCACGACGACCGGTAGATCACCGCGCAGCTCTTTGATGAAGGTGTTCATGGTGGTGAAGCACAGCACCGCGAAACACATCATCAACACCCCCCGCAGGGGAGCGTCGGTGGGGCGGGCCGCCTCCGTTACCATTACCGTATCTCCGCCCGCCGTTTGAGTCGCGGCAAGTCGTACAGGCGCGCGGGGTGCGCCACCAGCACTTTTTGGCAGGCGGCCCCGTCAGGCAGCCAGTCGAGCGGATCGCCCTCAATGGGCATCGTAGGCAAGGTGCCCGGCTGACCGGTGTTGCTTACGCAGCTACCGCCTCGGCGTTGGATTTCGCTAGGTGTGCACGAATTTTTTGCACGATATCTCGCGCCGGCGGACGCATTTTCCCGCCATAGCCTCCGGCGGTGAACAGCTCTAACGCCTCGCCGAGCGATATATCGAAGAATTGCGCCACTGCCGGCCACTCCGAGCGACCCTCGAAAGCTGGAAGGCATTCCTTGAGCGTGCCGTTGCCGACCAGCCTCAGCCCCTGCGCTTGAAACCACGGGTCATAGGCGGCGGCCAGCCCGACCGCGCAGCCACGGCCGTCAGCGTACCAGCGCGTGAAGGTCAATGTGCCGGCCGCCACGGTATCGAGAAATTTTGACAAACGGTTCAGGCGGTCGCGGCCAGATGCGCGAAACTGCGGAATGTCGGCATGGCGCAAGTGTTTCATCGGTCACCCCTGGTTTTTGCGTTGGTCGTTGCCGTGCCTGAATTCTAATGCAGACCGGCCGTCGGAGTCACGGCGTCACAAAATCAACGTTTGCGCGACTCACAGCCGGTGCTAGTCAGTCAATATGGTTAATATACGCGCATGGCTGCGCCCCGTTTTGTTGATCGCGTTCATGATTGTCCTGACCGCGTGCAACCAAACCGAGGCTCTACAACCGACCACCAGCGCGTCGGACAGCGAAACGTCGCAGAGTTTTGCCCTCCTCACCGACATTCCGATCCCGCCGGGCGCCAGTCTCGATGTTGAGAAATCTCTAGTGCTGGGCGATCTCGATCGTTGGACCGGGCGGGTCATCCTCGACGTCAAACAATCGGCGACTAAGGCGTTCGGCCTGTATCAGGCCGAAATGCCCAATTTCGGCTGGCAGCCGGTGATGAGTGTGCAAGCCGGCGTCAGCGTACTGACCTTTACCCGCGGCGAGCGGGCGGCGACCATTCAAATCGAAAATAA
>JAPUHN010000304.1 GCA_027297685.1 Alphaproteobacteria bacterium
TGGAGCGGGAAACGAGATTCGAACTCGCGACCCTCACGTTGGCAACGTGATGCTCTACCACTGAGCTATTCCCGCGCAGCGGTGTTGGGAAGTAACCGCATCGAAGCGACGATTGCAAGTCCAACGATCGCCCTTTGTTATTCGTCGCCTCGCGAGCTATAGACAGCCCCTAATGAGCGACCCAGACATCATCGAGGCCCCCCTTTTGGCCCGCCTTTCCGAACTCGGCATAACGGTGACAATCCATCGTCATCCGCCCTTGCACACGGTGACCGAATCGCGCGCCCTGCGCGGCGACTTACCCGGCGCCCATATCAAGAACCTGTTCTTGCGCGATAAAAAACGAAGGAAATGGTTGGTTACCGTGCCGGAGGACGCCGAAGTTGACCTGAAGGCGCTGCGCCATGTTATCGGCGCGAGTGGGAATCTCTCTTTCGGCAATACCGAGTTGCTGGTCGAATCTCTTGGCGTGGAGCCTGGCTCGGTTACCCCGTTTGCCGTCATGAACGATACCGATTGCGAGGTTGCAATGGTGCTGGCGCGCAGCGTTCTGGACCATGACCCGGTCAATGCGCACCCGCTCCACAATGAAGCGACCGCCGCTATCGCAAAGGCGGACTTGCTGCGCTTTTTGGAAGCTTGCGACCATCGCCCGATGATTATCAATCTGCCCTGACGCCACCGTTGCCTTGAGCCGGTCGAAACCGTACAGCCACGTGCACCAGATTATTTCCAATCAGGACTTGATGCAGACGCCCAGAGCCGCCATTTTTGGCGATATCTCGATATTCCGGCAATTGGACGCTGACAGTTATGGAACCGATCAACTTGGGTGATGGGAGCGTTGCCAAAGCCAACGGCGACGCCGCCTTGCCGACCGTAAAAGATTCTGACACCGCCGGGTTTATGGTCGATGTGATCGAAGCCTCGAACGAGGTACCGGTCATCGTCGACTTCTGGGCAACGTGGTGCGGACCCTGCAAAACGCTGACGCCGATTCTCGAGAGCGTCGTCGCCAAGGCCCGCGGTGCAGTGCGCCTGGTGAAAATCGACGTCGACAAAAATCCCGACTTGTCGGCCCAATTGCGGATCCAGTCGATCCCGACCGTTTACGCCTTCAAGAACGGCCAGCCGGTCGACACTTTCCAGGGCGCGCTGCCGGAAAGCGAAGTGCAAAAATGGGTCGACCAATTGATTACCCAGCACGGCGGCGGGATCGAGCCCTCCCCGGTCGATCAAGCCTTAACCGCTGCAGCAGATGCCTTCGAGGCCGGCGACATTGGCGGCGCCGGTGCTCTCTACGCCCAAGTACTCAATCAAGATGCGCAAAACACCAAGGCCCTGGCCGGGATGGCCCGGTGCTACCTGAAAGCGGACAAACTCGATAAAGCGCGTGAAATCGTCGACCAGATTGCCGACGAACTGCGCGGCGAAGATGAAATCCATTCGGTCATTTCAGCGGTCGAGCTAGCCGAGGCGGGTTCCACGGCAGCCGGTGAAACCGAAAATTTACGCGCCCGCTTAGCCGACGATCCCGGTGACCTTCAAACGCGGTTCGATCTCGCCGTCGCGCTTTATGGTGGCAATGATGCGGCGACTGCTGTCGACGAGCTGGTAGAAGTGATCCGCCGCAATCGTGAATGGAATGATGGCGCAGCGCGGCAGCAGCTCCTAAAAATATTCGAAGCCCTGGGACCGAGCGACCCGCTAACGGTCTCGGGCCGCCGCAAACTATCGTCGATCCTATTTTCATGAGCGACAATCCGTTCGAGTTCGAATTCGAAGATTTGCCCGCTGAGTTGCCGTTGTTTCCGTTAAACGGGGTTTTATTGCTGCCGCGCGGCCGGTTGCCGCTGAATATTTTCGAACAGCGTTATTTGAATATGGTCGAGTACGCCTTGGGCCGCCAGCGCTTGATCGGCATCGTACAGCCCATGGTCGACGGCCAGGCAGGGCTCAGCGCACCTGATGGTTCGGCGCTCTACAGTATCGGTTGCGCCGGACGAATTACGAGTTTTCAAGAAACGACCGGCGGCCAGATACAGCTTACCCTGCGCGGTGTTTGCCGGTTCGCCATCATCAACGAAATGCCGCTGATGAACAGTTTTCGCCGGGCACATCCCGATTTCACGCCCTATAAAACCGATTTTTCCGACGACGACGGAACGGCGATCGACCGGCAGCGTCTGCTCTCCGATTTGCGCGCGTATTTCGAAATGGAAAACATCGAGGCGGACTGGGATACGATCGAGCAAACTCCCGACGATCGGCTGGTAACCACATTGGCCATGGTGTGCCCGTTCGAGTCACACGAAAAACAGGCGCTCCTCGAATCCGCCGATCTCTCCCATCGTTGTAAACTCATCATCGGCCTGATCGAGGCTGCGCTGCGCCTCGACGACAATGGCGGTACGGCAGCGATGAACTGACGCCCGGAAGCGCCGGGTAAATTTATAGGAGCCAGGGTATGGCAACTCAAAATCGGGCTGCGGTCGATCCCAAGCTGTTGGAGATTCTTGTCTGCCCGCTAACCAAGGGCCCGTTGCGCTACGACGAAGCAAAGCAGGAACTGATTAGCCAGAAGGCCGGTCTGGCCTATCCCATTCGCGATGGCATTCCGATCATGCTGGTCGATGAGGCGCGCGAATTGAACCCCGACGAGACGCCGTCAACGGCTTCCGGGTAATGGACGAAGACCAGCCGGGTGCCGCGCCCTGGCCGCTGGAAATCCGCTACACCGCGGCAACGCGGAGCCTGGTTATCGCTTACGACGATGGAGTCACCTTCACTTATCCCGCCGAACTGTTGCGCGTTGAAAGCCCGTCGGCCGAGGTCAAGGGACACGGCACCGACGAAAAGCGCATCGTCGCCGGCCGCTCTCACGTCGGTATCATGAAAATCGAACCCGTTGGCAACTACGCGGTGCGGCTACACTTCGACGATCTGCACGATACCGGCCTCTATAGCTGGCGCTATCTCTATGAGCTGGGCGAGCGGCAGGACGAAATTTGGCAGACCTATCTGGACGAGCTCGACGCACGCGGCCTATCGCGCGAACCTTAGAGCGCCTCGCCCCGCACCAGACGCGGCAGATCGCCGACCGTGCCCATGGCGTGACGCATAAAATTGCGCCGCAGCGGCGCGATCCGGTTTACCGCCCCCAGGCCGATACTGCGGGCCGCGCGGAGCGGCGCGATATCGTTTGAGAACAGCCGAGTTATAACGTCGGTCACCACCGCGAGCACCATATTGTCGAAGCGCCGCCAGCGCTCGTAGTCGGCCAGTATGTCGGGCGCGCCGATATCACGGCCGAGCCGGCGCGCATCGATAATCACCTCGGCCAGCGCGGCAATATCGCGGATTCCCATGTTCAAACCTTGGCCGGCTATCGGGTGGATCGCATGGGCCGCATCGCCGACAAGGGCCAGGCGCTGACCGATGTAGCTTTGCGCGTGTAATAGGCTCAGCGGATGCGACCAACGCGGGCCGGCCAGTTCGAGCGATCCCAAAATATCGCCGAAGCGAGGCGCCATCTCAGTGATGAATGCCGCCTCGTCGAGCGCCATCAACGCCGGCACCAATTCATTGCGGTCTGACCAAACGATCGCCGAACGGTGACGGCCGTCCACGTCTTTCATGGGTAAGATGGCGAACGGTCCACCGGGGAGAAAACGTTCGTGGGCAATATTGTTATGGGGTAGGTCGTGGAATACGGCGCAGACAATGCTGGTTTGATTGTAGGGCAACCGGGTCACGCCGATCCCGGCGGCCTCGCGAATGCTCGAATTGCGCCCATCGCAGGCCAACAACAGTCGCGCTCTGATTTGCCGGCCGTCCGCCAATTCGGCGACCACGCCATCGGGTGCGCGCGTTATTTCGACAATTTCCATCGGCGCCAGCAAATTCAACGCGGCAAGCGAACGCGCATGGTCGAACATGGCCAGCCGAAGATAACGGTTCTCGACAATGTGTCCGAGGGGTTCATCACCGACTTCGCGATGGTCGTAGTGGAGGAACAACAGCGAATCGCCGTCGCTGACACGAATATCGTTGATCGCGCTAGCGTAGGCAGCAACGCCGTCCCACAATCCGACCCCCTGCAATACGCGCACGCCGGCGTGCGTGATGGCGGTCGCCCGACCGTCGAATTCCGGCGCGACGATCGTAGCGGGATCGGCGCGGTCGACAACGGCAACCGGCAAGCCCGCCCCGGCGAGCGCACTGCCAAGGGTTAATCCAACCAAACCAGCGCCAACGATCAGGGCTTCAACGTCGATGGTGCTGTCTTTGGGATGAGGCGCAGCCATGACCGCAACATTGCAACTTCACCGCTGCCTGTCCACGCCCCCAATTGTCGCACGCGCTCCGCCCGCCCAAAAATTAGGCAATTTATCGAAGTTGCTCAATCTATAGCCACAAAAGTAGTCACACGCGCGGAAAATCAGTACCTAAATTGTTATTTTTCAATATCTTAGAAGCTTTCGCCGCAACCGGCACGGTTCTTGAAGAGCCTTAATCAGTTCGTCGGCCCGGGTGGTCGGCGGTATCCGATTACGAGCTCAACAAAGGGGGCCTCTATGAAGATGGTGATGGCGATCATCAAACCGTTCAAGCTCGACGAAGTGCGCGATGCCTTGACCGCACTTGGCGTTCAGGGACTGACCGCAACCGAAGTCAAAGGATTCGGCCGACAAAAGGGTCAAACGGAAATCTACCGGGGCGCCGAGTATTCGGTGAGCTATCTGCCCAAGGTGAAAGTCGAAGTGGTCGTCGACGACGTCTTGAGCGATCAGGTCGTCGAAGCGATTACCAAGGCCGCCAACACCGGGCGTATCGGGGACGGGAAAATATTCGTAACCGACGTCTCGAGCGCGGTGCGCATTCGCACCGGCGAAACCGGCATCGAAGCGCTTTAACGCACCCGATCGACGATAAGGAAAAGGAACTCTCAAGATGCGCAAAATACTAATGTATCCGACCGCTGCAATCATGTTTGCCGTGGCGAGCGCAACACCCGCCTTCGCTCAGGATGCCAAGCTCGATACTGGCGACACCGCCTGGATGCTCACGTCCACGGTACTCGTCCTGCTAATGACGATCCCTGGCCTCGCCCTTTTCTACGGCGGCATGGTGCGAAAGAAAAACGTACTGGCCACAGTTATGCAGAGTTTCGCCATAACTTGCCTGATGACCATTCTGTGGATGGTGGCCGGTTATTCGCTGGCGTTTACAGACGGCGGCGGCATGAATGCCTGGATCGGCAGTCTCGACAAGGCATTCTTCGCCGGAATCGGTGTCGATAGTTTGTCGGGTACCATTCCCGAATCGGTATTCGTGACATTTCAGATGACGTTCGCGATCATTACGCCTGCGCTCATCGCCGGCGCCTTTGCCGACCGCATGAAATTCTCGGCCATGCTGCTATTCCTCGGCGCCTGGTCGATTGTCGTCTACGCGCCGATCACCCACTGGGTCTGGGGCGGCGGCTTCCTGGGATCGTTGGGCATTCTCGACTTCGCCGGCGGTACCGTCGTTCATATCAATGCCGGCGTTGCCGGTCTGGTGACAGCGTTGGTGCTTGGCAAGCGCCGGGGTTACGGCACCGAAAACATGGCGCCCCACAATCTTGTGCTGAGCGTAATCGGCGCGTCCCTATTGTGGGTCGGCTGGTTCGGCTTCAACGCCGGGTCGGCGGGCGCGGCCAATGGAACCGCAGGCATGGCAATGGTTGTTACCCAGATCGCAGCAGCAGCGGCGGCGCTATCGTGGATGACCGTGGAGTGGTTGGTTCGAGGCAAACCGAGCGTTCTCGGCATTATCTCCGGCGCGATCGGCGGTCTGGTCGCCATCACTCCGGCTTCGGGTTATGTCGATCCTCTCGGCGCGCTCGTTATCGGTATTGTGGGCGGCGTCGCGTGTTACTGGGGAGCCGCGAAACTCAAGGTAATGTTGGGTTATGACGACTCGCTGGATGCGTTTGGCGTCCACGGCATCGGCGGCATCGTCGGCGCTCTGTTGACCGGCGTGTTCGCCGTGGAAGCGATCGGCGGGGCGCCCGGGGCCATCGAAGGCAATGTGAGTCAAGTCTGGACCCAGTTTATCGGTATTCTGGCAACCGTCGTCTGGTCGGCCGTTGCAACCTTTGTCATCCTCAAGGTCGTCCAAATGCTAGTCGGCCTGCGTGTCGACGAAGAATCGGAGATCGAAGGACTCGACATCAACCTCCACGGTGAGGTTGTGCAGTAGAACCCGGCGAACGACCGGTTTCGCCTAATTAGAGGCCCGGTGGCGATGCCGCCGGGCCCATTTTTTTCACACCGAGCTTAGCGGCGACCGACCGGCGCGTTGCCTATAACCAACTTAATTTTCAACGAAAAGCGCCGCCAACTTCGCCAAACGCAATGGCGGGTCTTGAGTCAAATCTCAGGATATGGCTACAAGCTTCTGACTCTGCTATGATTTTAATTGAAGCAAGCACACAACCTCTGGCAAGGTCGCGGCGATTTGCCGATGCACAACAATATCCTCGATCAATTAACCGACTACCCTTTCGACCGGTTGCGGGCGCTGCTGCGTAATGTCGAGCCGCCAGCAGGACGGCCGCAAATTCACATGCAAATCGGCGAGCCTAATCATCCGGCGCCCGACTTCATCGGTCCGGTCCTGGTCGAAAACATGGCCGATTGGGGGTGTTACCCGCCGCCGAATGGGCCCGATACCTTGCGCGCGGCAATCGCGGAATGGCTGGCAAAGCGCTACGACCTACCGGCCGGGATGATCGATCCGGCACGCAATATCGCCGTCGTATCGGGGACCCGCGAGGCATTGTTCATGGCAGCACTGTTAACGGTGCCGGAACAAAAAGCCGGCGCCAAACCGATCGTGCTGATGCCCAACCCGTTTTACCAGGTCTACGTCGGCGCGGCTGCAATGGCGCGCGCGGAAACGGTTCTGTTGCCAGCCGGCCCAGAGACCGGGTTTCAGCCCGACTTCGCCTCCGTCGACCCAGCCATTCTCGAGCGCACTGCGTTGGCCTACCTCAATTCGCCGGCCAACCCTCAAGGTTCGATCGCCGATTTGACAATGTTGGAAGCCGCGGTCGAACTGGCGCGCCGATATGATTTCGTCCTCGCGGTCGACGAATGCTATTCGGAAATCTACACCGCCGACCCGCCGCCTGGTGGCCTTTCTGCGTGTGCAAAAATCGCCGACGGCAGCGCGGAAATGTGCCGCAACGTTCTGGTATTCCACAGTTTGAGCAAACGCTCGAACGTTCCCGGTTTGCGGTCCGGTTTCGTCGCCGGCGATGCCCATCTTATCGCTCTGCTACTGCGGTTGCGCCAGTATGGCGGCGCGCAGCTACCGCTGCCGGTGATGAACGCATCGGAAGCGTTGTGGCGCGACGAAACCCACGTCGAACAAAGCCGCACGCTGTACCGTGAAAAATTCGATCTGGCGCTGGAGATCCTCGACGGCGTATTTGGCGCGACTCGACCGGGTGGGGCGTTCTACCTCTGGCTCGATGTCGGCGACGGCGAAACGGCAGCCGAGCGCCTGTGGCGGGAAGCGGGTGTGCGCGTCCTACCAGGCGAATATCTCGCGCAAACCGATGCCAGCGGCAGCAACCCGGGCCGGAGCTATATTCGGGCCGCCCTGGTCCACGATATCGAGACGACGCGCGACGCCTTAAACCGTATCCGCGAAACGCTCGAACCATAGGGATGCTAACGCCAACGCCGCAGCGGTGCGAGCCAACAACACAAAGGGACTAGCAAGCCATGATTGCCAAGGCACACAGTGGATCGATGCGCGGGGGACTGATCCGCGGATTTTCCCAGCGGTTCGCATTCTTGCCGGAACCGGTGCGCAATTTCGTCCGGCGGCGCTTCGCCGAAGGTTTCGGCGTTCTTGTCATTGCAACTGCCATTGCCTTGGCAATCGCTTTCATCGGTTACGACAGTCTCGATTCCTCCCTGAACAACGCCAGCGGAGCGGCCGTCAACAACCCGCTGGGACTCTACGGGGCTATCGCTGCCGACCTATCGTTACAATTTTTCGGCTTGGCGGCGGTGCTGCCCGTCATCGTCCTGATGGCTTGGGGCGTACGGCTTCTTCGACACCGTTCCGTGGCCCATTTCGGCTGGCGACTACTCACCGTTCTGGTGTCGGTCTGTGCGGCAGCGTTTGCGCTTAACGCTGTCACCATTCCCGCCGGTTGGCCAATCCGAACCGGCTTGGGTGGCACGTTCGGTCATTTGGTATTCGACCCCTCGGTTGAGTTTCTGTCCGGTTACGAAATCTCGCCGACCGTGCCGATTGCCGCGGCAGCCGCCGTTGCTCTGCTCGGCCTATTGAACGCACTGGCGATGAATTGGAGCGACTGGCGGATGGTTTCGCGTTTCTTTGGGCGCGCTGGCCGCCAGTCGAGCCGCGCCACCCTATGGGCCGCAATCCGCGGCGCACGGGCCGCGCGCACCGGCACCGCCGGACTGGGCACCGCGCTGAAGAACCGCAGCGCGGCGCGCCGGGAACCGCAACTGATTACATCGCCTCGCACTAAAGAGCCATCGGCCAGAATAACGCCCATCGCCCCGGTAGCGACGCCACGAAATCGCGTCGTGCCGCGCGCAAAGGCGCCCAAGCCGGGTCGTCAGGCGCAAGCAGACCGCCAAGCCAAGCTCAATTTATTGGCTCCCGGCGAGGTGTACGAATTGCCACCGCTCGACCTGCTGGCCGACGTCGACGAGCAGGCGAAGGTCGCAAACCGAGTTAGCGAAGAAGCATTGGAGCAAAATGCGCGCGTGCTCGAGTCGGTGTTGGAGGACTTCGGCGTTTATGGCGAGATCGTCCACGTGCGGCCCGGCCCGGTCGTCACCCTCTATGAACTGGAGCCCGCGCCGGGCACAAAGACCAGCCGCGTCATCGGATTGGCCGACGATATCGCGCGCTCGATGAGCGCCGTATCGGTACGCATTGCCGTCGTTCCGGGACGCAACGTCATCGGTATCGAACTGCCCAACTTGTCGCGCGAACATGTTGGGCTGCGCGAGCTTCTCGCGTCGTCATCTTTCGAAAAGAAATCGAGCGACCTCACTCTCGCCCTGGGGAAAAATATTGGCGGCGAACCGGTGATGGTCGATTTGGCCCGCATGCCCCATTTGCTGATCGCCGGCACCACCGGTTCGGGCAAATCGGTCGGCATCAACGCCATGATCGCCTCGTTGCTCTATCGGCTGCAGCCCGAAGAGTGCCGCTTCATCATGATCGATCCCAAGATGCTCGAACTATCGGTCTATGACGGCATTCCGCATCTATTGGCGCCGGTCGTAACGGATCCCAAGAAGGCGGTTGTGGCGCTCAAATGGGTGACCCGGGAAATGGAAAACCGCTACCGGTCGATGTCCAAACTGGGCGTGCGTAACGTCGCCGGCTACAACCAGCGTATCGAACAGGCGCGCAAGAAAGGCGAAATCCTATCCCGCAAGGTGCAGACCGGGTTCGACGGGGATACCGGCAAACCGGTGTTCGAGGAACAGCCCTTCGACATGGTGCCGCTGCCCTTCATCGTTGTCGTCGTCGACGAGATGGCAGACCTTATGCTGGTTGCCGGCAAGGAAGTGGAGGCCGCGGTCCAACGATTGGCGCAAATGGCGCGGGCGGCGGGAATTCACCTCATCTTGGCGACACAACGGCCATCGGTCGATGTCATCACAGGCACGATCAAGGCAAACCTGCCGACGCGAATTAGTTTCCAGGTCACCACCAAAATCGACAGCCGCACCATCCTCGGCGAACAAGGCGCCGAGCAATTGCTGGGGCAGGGCGACATGCTGTACATGGCCGGCGGTGGACGCATTACCCGGATTCATGGGCCCTTTGTGTCAGATACCGAGGTCGAGTCGATGGTTGCCTTTATCAAATCCCAAGGCGAGCCCGACTATATCGATGACGTGACCGAGGACGAAGCAGCGGCCAATGGCATTCCTGGCTTCGAGCCTTTCGGCAATGAGGGAAGCGGCGACGAATTGTACGACCGCGCCGTTGCCCTGGTCGCAAGCGAGCAAAAAGCCTCAACCAGTTTCGTCCAAAGACACCTGCAAATTGGCTACAACCGAGCCGCGCGCATTATCGAGCAAATGGAAAAAGAAGGCGTCATCAGTACCGCCAACCATGTCGGACGCCGCGAAGTACTGGTGTCCAATCACGGTGTCGACTAATCCAGCGGACGCGGACAGTTCACATTAATTCGGTGACCTTCCTCGCAACCGGTGGCGCGGCAACCTATCTTGGCTGTATGAACAACTTTCGCGCATCAGCCCGCCGCGGCGCCAAATGGCTGCTCGCCGTTGCAATTCTATCCGTCGGCGTCGCCGGGACAAACGCGCAGCCAGCGCCGATTCTGGACGAAAACGCGAAAGCGGATGTCGCAAGAATCGAGCGATATTTGAACGAACTCACCACCCTCGATAGTCGCTTTGTGCAGTTCTCCGGGCAGGGAATCGCCGAAGGACGTATCATATTGTCGCGCCCGGGCGACATGCGCATCGAATATGATCCTCCAGTACCAGTGCTGATGGTCGCCAGCGGATTGCTGCTGATGTATCACGACCGTGAACTGGTTCAGACCACCTATCTACCGGTCAGTGAAACACCGCTATCATTCCTGCTGGAAGAGAAGATCGAGCTTTCCAACGACGTAACCATCACCGGTTTCGAGCACGGTCCGGCCTCGATTCGCCTGACCATTCTGCAGACCGATACCCCTGATGCTGGGTCGGTAACGCTGACGTTCGAAGACGCGCCGCTGCGGTTGGTTAAATGGCAGGTCAAAGACGCCCAGGGGAACAACGTCGATGTCGCTCTGCTGAAGCCACAGTTCGGCGTTGAGGTCGACTCGGACTTGTTTTCTCTGGTCGACCCAGCGCTTGGTTATGCTGACGAAAACGGCGAATAACCTTCCGCGCCTGCGCGTCTCGTGCTACCAAGCGGCCCGCGAGAAACCGACGATGAACCGCATAGACCGCATACCCTCACCGCGCCCCCTCATTGGCGTTTCCGGTGAACTCAAAGATTTTAACGGCTTTGACATGCAGTCCGCCGGCCACAAGTACGTCTTCAGTGTGGTCGAGGGGTTCGGCGGCATGCCGATCATCCTGCCGGCCTTGGGCAATGTAGAGGCCAATGGTTATTACGCGGTGACCGATTTGGTCGACCGTCTCGACGGCATCGTTTTGACCGGCGGTCGCGCCAATATCGAGCCGCACCACTACGGCGGCGAGCCGTTCCGTCCCGATACGTATCGTGACCCTGTTCGCGATTCGACAACGCTGCCTCTGGTCCGGGCCGCCGTGGCCCGAGGCGTTCCGCTGTTCGGCATTTGCCGGGGGATTCAGGAAATTAACGTCGCCTTCGGCGGCACGCTGCATCCCTATCTCTGGGAAGTCGAAGGCAAGCGCGACCACCGCATGCCCCAGACCGACGTTCTGGAAGACCGGTTTGCGCCGCGTCACCCCGTGCGCCTGACGCCAGGCGGCTATTTCGCCGAAATCGCCGGTGCGGCGGGCGTCGACCAAGACGACATTATTGTCAATTCTCTACACGGCCAGGCGATCGACCGGCCGGCCGAGGGGCTGGTGGTCGAGGCGCTCAGCGAAGACGGTGTCATCGAAGGAATTTCAATGCCCGACGCTGCGGACTTCGTTGTCGGCGTCCAATGGCACGCCGAATTTCGTGTCCTCAGCCATTCCTTTAATCGTGCGTTGTACGCGGAATTCGGCGCCGCCGCCAAGCGCCGGGCGGCGACGCGCGTGCATCGCGAAGGGGTGGTCTAGTTCAAGCTTCGAAGCAGTGGGTTCGCTCCGGCTCGGCGGGAATTACCGAACGCAAGAATACGAGAAGCGTTCATCGCGTTCATTCAGAAGCTGCCGGTTGGCGGCGATAGGGAGAAGATAAGATGGAGTACGTCATTACACCGCCAGGGATCGTTTCGATCGCCGTAACCGGCCGAACCGAACGGTTCCCGGTGCGGCGCATATATTGTGTCGGTCGCAATTACATGGCCCATATTCGTGAAATGGGCGGTGATGAACGTGCCCTGCCATTCTATTTTGCCAAACCGGCCGACGCGATTGTAGCCACCGGCTCGTCGATCGATTATCCGTCGCAAACCTCGAACTTCCACTACGAATGCGAACTGGTCGCGGCGATCGGCAAAGGCGGACGTGACATATCCGAAGACGCTGCCCTCGACCATGTTTACGGATACGCCGTCGGCTTTGATATGACGCGCCGCGACGTTCAAATCGCGCTGCGCGAGAAAGGCCGGCCATGGGACATGGGCAAGAGTTTCGACCAATCTGCGCCGTGCGGCGACATTCACCCGGTCGACCAGGTTGGTCATTTTCCCAAGGGTAACCTCTGGCTCAAGGTAAATGGCGAAACGCAACAGGATACCGATCTGGAATTAATGATCTGGAATCTGCAGGAGACGATCGCCAACCTTTCCGGTTTGGTCGAACTGGCGCCCGGCGATCTTATCTACACCGGCACGCCCGAGGGCGTTGGTCCCGTGGTGTCCGGCGACACAATGCTTGGTCATATCGACGGGTTGAGCGACTTGGAAATCACTGTCCGCTAATTGATTTTAGCTCAGCCTGTTCACCGATAAACCGGAAGTAGTCGGTCGCGATGCGCCTCGTCACCTGGAATATAAACTCAGTGCGCTTGCGCGCACCTCTGGTTCATCGCCTCGCGAAAGAGGTTGCACCAGACGTTTTGTGCCTGCAAGAAACCAAGGTTGTCGACGAGCTGTTCCCCCACGACGCGCTCGCCGAGCTCTATCCCTATCGCCACGTGCGCGGCATGAAGGCATATAATGGCGTGGCCATTCTATCGCGGATCCCATTTAAGGCGACCGGCGGTCGTGACTGGTGCGGTCGCACCGACGCCCGGCATGTCAGCGTTACTTTTGCAGGCGGCGTCGAACTGCACGATTTTTACGTGCCGTCGGGCGGCGACGAACCCGACCCCGGCATCAATGACAAGTTTGCCCATAAGCTCCAGTTTCTCGATGAAATGGCAGCGTGGTGGCGCGAACGATCTCGGCCGCGGGCAAAACGCATTCTTGTGGGCGACTTCAACATCGCCCCGCTCGAGCACGATGTCTGGTCCCACAAACAACTGCTGAACGTGGTCAGCCACACGCAGGTCGAGGTCGATCGGCTCGAGCAGGTGCGGACGTCGCACGGCTGGGTCGACGCGGTACGCCACTTCGTTCCCGACACCGAAAAACTATACAGCTGGTGGAGCTACCGGGCACGCGACTGGCGCGCCTCGAACCGCGGTCGCCGCCTTGACCACGTTTGGGTAACGCCGTCGCTCGCACAGAAACTTCAAGCCGCAACGGTCTTTGCCGATGCGCGGGACTGGCCGAAAGCATCAGACCACGCCCCGGTCGTCGTCGATATCGACATCTAAATCAGAGTTTCGCAGGCGCGTTAGCCGCCGACCCGATATACGAAATACCGATCGGCTGCGACCCCTTCGGGCAGGGGCAGCGATTGCCAGCCACCAGCAGGTAGTTTCTGGTCGCTCAGCACGAGGCCACCCGGGCACACCATGGCTCCCAACAGAGGCACCACCTGTGCAAACAGAATTGCATCGGTCTCGGGCCGGCCGCTGCCAATATCGCTATGGACGAGCGCGGCCGTTTTGCCCAGACGCGCAGTCGCTTCGGGCAATCGGTCGACTACTTCGCCAAGAAACATGTGATCGTCATCGGGAATGCAATCGGGATGGGCGGCGATCTGCCGGTCGAAGACATAGATATCGCGCTCGGGAAATAGCGTGCGAAGATGGTCGTACGTGCGGCCATTACCCAAGCCCAACTCCAAAATCACTCCAGGCAGGCCTTCGATCTGGTGCGCGGCAGCATCGAGGCAGTCGCGCTGCGCCTTCATTCGTCGAATGAAACTATCGAGCCGGCTCATACAACTTTTTGCACGTACCGGTCATTCATTCGAACCGGCCAATGCGTCGCGCAATTGGTTCGTTGTGTGGTCGAGACGCGACGCCAGTTCGCGCATAATCTCTACCGACATTTCAGGAAATTCGGCGATCAACCGGAAAAATAGATCCTTCGAAATGCGAAGGGTCACCGTGCGCGATTTCGCCCGGACCGTCGCCGTACGCGGCACGTCGCACAAGATAGCGATCTCACCAACGAAATCGTTTCGGCCCAATGTTGCAACGTTAAGCTCGCCGGACGGCGTATTTACCAAGACATCCGCCTCGCCCTCGATAATCAAATAAGCGGCGTCACCCATGTCGCCCTGGCTGAAAAATAGTTGCTCGGCCTCGTAGGTGATCCGTTCGCTGGTAAACGCCAGCAGCTTCAGCTTCGACGGCTCCAGCTTAGCGAACATCGGAATGTTGCGCAGGAGTTCGACTTCTTCATTCAGGCTCACTTTGCGCCCCTCCAGCCAGTTGGCATTTGTCCATGTTATATCATTTCCGTCGGCATTTAGGCCGATCGCAGCATTTCGTACAAAGCCGTCCCATCGCGGTTGAGGTCTTCATATCGGCCCTGTTCCTTCACCCGGCCCTCAGCAAAAACAATAACCTTGTCGAATTTTGCTGCCATCGACACTCGGTTGACGATCCATATTACGCCCTTGCCGTCTCGTAGCTTCAGAATAGTCTCGGCAATACGGTCCTGCACCGTCGGGTCCATGGCCGAGGTCGCCTCGTTCGCAACCAACAAATCCGGGCGTTTCAACAAGGCGCGCGCGAGGCTCAGTTTTTGGCGCTGAACCGTCGACAACCGTCCGCCGCCAACGCCCACCTGGAACTCCAGACCGGCTTCCATAACGCTACCGCGTAAATTCAGGTTGTCGAGCGTTTCGGCGATCAGCGCGCCGACACGGTGCGGTCCCTCGGCCTGACCATAAGCCATTTTGCCAAACAGAATGTTGTCCTGCAACGGCGCCGCCGCATTATAGGTCTCGGCGTCGAAGAATTCGATCGCGCTGCGGAGTTCGCTCGGCAGGTCGGTAGCGAACCGGTCGCGCGCGTTCAGGATTTTTTGCTGCAACTCCTCTGTGACGATGCCCAGGCGATGCTGGGCGACGATCACCTTGAACGGAAGCGACATCAGGGCAACCCGGTCTTCTTCGGTCATTTCGTCATGCCCGCGACGGTCGGTCCGTTACAACAACATCCGGAACTCAGGCAAATCGTCGGAGCTGATAAACGAATATTGCTCGAAAAACTCGTGGCCTGGCGGCAGATCGGCGAAAATTTCGATCATCGTCTCAGCGACGCTGCGGCCGGCCGTGACGAGATCGTCGACCAATCCAGACTGGCGCAACGTCTCCAGCACATAGGGGTGCTGGGGCAACCAATCGATGTCGAAGGTGTCGCCAACGGGTGTGCCAAACAACAGGTTTTCGGCTACTGACGCATTGGTGTTGTAGGTGCTCCGGTCGAACAGCTCGACGAGATCGGAATACGCGCGCTCGCGCAACCGGTCTGCCATAGCGGTACGCGCCTTTAGAACTGCTTCGGCAATTTCGGGGCGTTCCGCCGGATCGATGGTTCCGCGCAAACCCAGCTCATAGATATCGTCCGACAACTCGACTGCGTCGAAAATTTCGAGCATTCGCTCGAACAGGGCATCTGCCCCGTCGACCCCGGCTGCATCGTAGTCGATCCAGTCGGCGCTGAAATCGTGTTCGATGTTGCCGGCCCGCAATGCTTCGGTAACATCGGACTGGCGTTTGTTGGACTCTGCCTCGTCGTAGTCGGGCGGGCGCAGCGGCCGGTGCTTCAGCCCGTAGACCAGATTGTCGCGTACCGACGCTGACTGTAAAAACGGCGTGCCGCCGGCAAAGGCGATCCGACGACCGGTCACCGATTCGGGCAGCTCGACCAGGTTTTTTCCTGCAACAGTTATACTTCCGCTGGTCGGCACCGCCAGCCGCGCTAGCAGAAGCGCAAAATAATCTTTGCCGCTGCTACCGCTGCCGACAACGGCGACGTTACTGCTGGCGGCAAGATTGAGCGTGACGCCCGCAAGACGGCGCACGTCGTCTTCGTCGACCAAGCTGACATTGGCCAACTCAACTTCGCCATCCAGCGCCAGATCGCCCTCCGGTTCGGTGTGCTGTAGTTCTTCCTCCAGCATGCCGTCAGGACTGAACTGGCTGACAACCTGCTCGTATTTGACGCGAGCATCGGCTTGCTGCTGGTACCAGTTCAACAGCTCCTTCCACGGCGTCGACATGTCTTTATGGGCGCCGATCACCGCAACCAGGGCGCCAATGGTAATATTGCCCTCGATAACCAAAATGCCACCGAACAGGTAGAACAGGAACGGCGCCGCCTTATCGAGAACATTGTTCAGCGCCTTGATCATGTACTTGCGCTGGAAAATTTCGAAACGAATGTTGAAGATCACCGCCAAACGGTCCGCGAACCGGCTTAGTTCGAGGTTGGACGTATCGTTGGCGTGAATGTCGACAATACCCGTTACGGTTTCACCGACGTGATCGGAAAGTCGGCGGATTTCGCGCAACCGCGCCTTACTGAGTATGCTGACCCGCTTTTGCAGCCGGGGAACGACGTACATTTGAATTGGATAAAGCGCCGCCGCAGCCACGCCGAGGAGCGGGTTCTGGACGATGATAAAGCCGATCGCAACGATAAGCTGACCGCCAAGGAACACCGGATCGACGACCGAGCCGACAAAAAATGCGCCGATCGGTTCGGACTCGGCGGTGATCATGGAAATGATCTCGCCTTGGCTGGTGCGTTTGAAGTGGGATAGTGGAAAGCGCAAAACGCGCGAAAACAACGCGTAACGCAGGCGGCGTAGCAGCCGCTCTGCGGTGCGGCCCTTCGAGATGTTAATGTGAAATTTCAGCCCGTTGTTGACAAAAACGAGGAACAGAAAAAACACGCACAATATGACCAGGAAAACGACTTGAGAGCCGCCGAAAGAAAACTCGAACAGGCCCAGCACCGAGGCGGTAAACGGCGGCCCTTCGCCGCCGAGCGCGCGATTGATGATTTGCTTGGGAACGTCGAACAGCATGAAGCCGATCGGCCAAGAGATCGCCACGAAAATTAAAATATAAAGTTGCTGGCGACCGCTGTGCTTCAGGACAAAGCGGTACATGCTGCGGTCCATCCGCTCGGCCACGATATAACTCCCTATTCCCCCGGCGCCCGGCTGTAGCGCCAGCGTGAACCCGACTAACCTAACCCACCGAAACCAATAAATAAATCGTGAGCGACACCCAATCGGCTCTCGCAATCATAGTCTTCTGCGACTACCTCAGTTGTGTAATAGTCTCGCGGCTGTCAAGCCCTGGCTGGAATTGGTGCCAACGATGCCAAACCGCAACAAGCGTATATTGATCTACAGCCACGACTCGTTTGGCCTCGGCCATTTGCGCCGATGCCGTGCGATTGCGCACGCGCTGGTGCAGCACGACGCAAATGTCAGCGTGCTGATAATATCGGGTTCGCCGGTCATT
>JAPUHN010000305.1 GCA_027297685.1 Alphaproteobacteria bacterium
AGTACTTGTCGAGATATTCGTCTACCAGGTCATGAACCGTTTCGGCCTGACGCTCTTCTCGGCGTTGAATGACAGCCTCTGTGCCGGGGTCTGCACCTCTCTCAAGCTTCTTCTTCGCTTCGGCATGCGTCATGTGTGCATCGGCCAAGGTAACGAGCGGATAAGTGCCGAGCGTCATACGCCGCGCCTTGCCGTCGAACCGGTACATGAAGACCCAGCTCTTTCGGCCTGAGGGCGCCACGCGAATACCCAGGCCAGTACGTCCGTCTTCCCATTCTTCGTACCGGCTGGACTTCGCCTTGAGGGCGCTGATTGTTCTGTCGGTGAACCGCATTTTTGCTACCCGCTACCCATAAAGTCCATTTGGGTAGCATTTTATACGTAACAGTGAGAAACCGCAAGAAACTGAGTGCGTCATGCAAAGCCCTGTTTCACAGGCTTAATTGTGGGTGTGCTTGTTTCACGGTGTCGCACGAAGTTGCACCGTAATCGCAAAACACCTCACCTCCCTTGAAGTGAAACGCCTGGACATTCGCCAATTTTTCCATGGAAAAGCCAAATCGGGCCGATGCGAGCTCGTAAAAGTAACGTGAATTCTCCGCATGTTCTTCCGGCAACATGCCTCCCTCACCTGAGCAGATGCCCGTTCCGGCAAGTTCAGCGCCGCGTGCGAGGGCGACTTTTGCGGGTTCGGACAAGGCGCCAAAACTCATGTCCGACACGAATAGTGGAATAGCAAGCTCGAGCGGCTGCGCGGCCGCCGGGCCGACAACAACATTTGTTCCGACATCATCGTCGTCGAGCAAGGGTGGAGTATGAAGCTGCGCCGTAACGAACTGTATGTCGTCCCAGGACGGCAGCTCATTGCGCGGCACCCCCATGGCTGCAACCACTCCATGATGGCCGGTCTTGGAGAGGCCATTGCGTGCATAGTCCTGGATCAGATTGACGTGCGGCTCTACGGGGCTTCCGTGGGGATCGGCATAGAGACCTAAATATTCGTCCCGTTTATAGGGTTGAGGATTGACCTTCTCCCAGGCGGTAATTTCGTCCTCGTCGACCAAGACTTGACCGTCTTCGAGAAAGGATGAAAATTTATGGAGTTTCTCCTGATTTCTGTAGGAGCTAATGCCCGTGTCGTACCGGTAATCCCAATTGTGCACGCCGCAAATCAGATTGTCGCCCTCGACGCGGCCATCCGACATTAGCGCTCCGCGATGTTGGCAACGACCGTACAACACCGAAACCTCATCGTCGTATCGCACAACGACAAGGTCGACGTTGGCGACGATGGCGTAAGTAGGTACGCGATCATCCAATTCGTCCCAGTTACTTAGCGCTATCTTTTTCATCCTAATTTACCTCTTGTTGTCTTCCAGGGCTGACATCCCAATTCCCTGATCCGGCTTGGTCGGATTAACTGGGTTTGGGCTGGTTGATCGGTGGCTGCCACGTCGCACGCGTGGCCAGTTGACGCCACTCGACCAGGGTAGGAGTACGATTGTGCTTCAAGATGTCGCACCATGTCTTCTCAGACTGTATCATCATGGTTCCTAGCGACCGAAGAGGCAAGAACCAGCTGTGCTGCGGCTTACGGAGAATAATCAGAGCGAAAAATTTTCCAATCGATCCACTCTGGGTCGCCGAAAGTCATCACAAAGACTCATGAAAAATTATATCCCGTTCCGCCACTTCACGTTAAATTGACGACAAGAAAATAAATATAAAAAATATTTGGGAGGGAAATCATGACGCCTGGGGTGTTCGAATATCATCGTCCGAACACGGTCGAGGAAGCATTGGCGCTGCTCGGTCAATTCGGTGAAGACGGCAAGGTGTTGGCCGGCGGCCATAGCCTGGTGCCAATGATGAAACTGCGCCTGGCTGAGCCCGCTCATCTTATCGATATCAACGCCATCGACGGCCTGCGCGGCATTCGCGACGAGGGGGACGTGATCGTGATTGGCGCGGGCACGACCCAGGCTGAGGTTCTGACCTCCGACCTGCTTGCCAAGAAATGCCCCATCCTGCCGGAGGCGGCGGCCCAGATCGCCGATCCGCAGGTGCGGAACTGCGGCACCATCGGTGGCAACTGCGCCAACGGAGATCCGGGAAACGACGATCCGGCGATCATGATGGCTCTCGATGCAAGCTACACGCTGCAAAGCCAAGACGGCGAACGGCAGATCGCTGCGAGGGAATTCTACCAGGGGATCTACACGACAGCGTTGGCGGATAACGAACTGCTGACCGAGGTTCGTATTCCGACCCCGGCCGAGGGCGTTGGCATGTCCTATCAGAAGATAAAGCGCAAAGTTGGCGACTACGCCATCGCGGCGGCCGCGGTGACCCTGTCGATGTCGAATGGCCAATGCACCGACGCTGCCATTGCGCTCACCAACGTCGGCGATACGGCGCTGCTTCCGCTGGCTGCAGCCGACGCGATCAAGGGCACCTCGGTGGACGCGAGCGCTGTCGATGCGGCGGCCGAAGCGGCAATGGCCGCATCGGAACCGGTTGAAGACTTGCGGGGTACCCGCGAATACCGAACGGCGATGGCGGGTCAGATGACGCGTCAGGCCATTGTCGAAGCCTTGAGCCGTGCGGCGGGGAGTTGAACCATGTCATCACAAAAGATATCGCTGACCATCAACGGTGAATCGGTCGAGGCCGAGGTCGAACCGCGAACGCTGCTCATACATTTCTTGCGCGAGGAGCTCAATTTGACCGGTTCGCACATCGGCTGCGAAACGAGCCATTGCGGCGCCTGCACGGTTGACCTCAATGGTAAGTCGGTAAAGTCCTGCACCGTATTCGCCGTGCAGGCGAATGGCGGTGAACTGGTGACCATCGAGGGTCTGGCGAACGGCACAGAGATGCACCCGCTGCAGGAAGGCTTCTATGAAGCCCACGGCCTGCAATGCGGCTATTGCACGCCGGGAATGCTGATCCGGGCTTACCGGCTGCTGCAGGAGAACCCGGACCCGAGCGATGATGAAATCCGCGTGGGCATCTCGGGTAACTTGTGCCGATGTACCGGATACCAAAACATCGTCGAGGCGATTCGATACGCCGCCGACAAGATCAATCAGGCCGAGGGAGCGGACTAATGAGTGACGCACAAGAAATGACGCTGGAAGAACGCGAAGCGTCGATCGGTGGCATCGGAACCGCCCGTAAGCGCAAAGAGGATGCGCGCTTCATTCGCGGTCAAGGCAACTATGTCGACGACATCAAGCTGCCCGGCATGTTGCACGGCGATTTCGTGCGCAGCTCGCACGCCCACGCCCTGATCAAATCGATCAACTCCGAAGAAGCGCTCAAGGTGGAAGGCGTGCTTGCGGTGATTACCGCCAAGGACCTGGAACCGTTGAGTCTACATTGGATGCCGACCCTGGCCGGCGATATGGCCGCCGTTCTGGCGGACAAGAAGGTGCATTTCCAGAATCAGGAAATCGCCTTCGTGGTTGCGACCGACCGCTATGCGGCGACCGATGGCATACAAAAAGTCGTGGTCGAATACGAAGCCTTGCCGCCGCTTATCGACCCGAAGACGGCGCTCGACGACGACGCCCCGATCATCCGCGACGACGTTGCCGACAACGACGAAGTCGGACAGGGCAAGCGCCACCATCCGAATCACATATTCGAATGGCAGGTCGGCGACAAGGAGGCCACCGACGCAGCCTTCGAGGCCGCTGATATTACGATCAGCGAGGACATCGCCTACCCGCGCTGCCATCCGTCCCCGATTGAGACCTGTGGTTGCGTCGCGTCGATGGACGCGACCAACGGCAAGCTCACTGTCTATGGCACCTTCCAGGCGCCGCACGTGGTGCGCACGATTGTCTCGCTGATCACCAGCATCGAGGAAAACAAAATCCGCATCGTCTCGCCCGACGTCGGCGGCGGCTTCGGCAACAAGGTCGGCGCCTATCCGGGTTACATTTGCGCGGCGGCGGCTTCGATCGTCACCGGCCATCCAGTCAAGTGGATCGAGAGCCGGATCGACAATCTGTCCACCACCGCCTTCGCCCGCGATTATCATATGACCGGCGAACTGGCTGCCGACAAGGACGGTAAGATCTTAGCGGTCAGGGCCAAGGTCCTTGCCGACCATGGCGCCTTCAATACCCACGCCCAGCCGATGAAATGGCCGGCTGGATTCTTCAATATCATAACCGGCAGCTACGACATTCCGGTTGGCCATGTAAAAGTTGATGGCGTTTATACCAACAAAGCGCCGGGCGGCGTCGCCTATCGCTGCTCCTTCCGGGTCACCGAGGCGGCCTATCTGATCGAACGGCTGATCGACATCCTGGCGCAGAAGACGGGTATCGACAAAGCCGAGATCAGGATGCGCAATTTCGTGCAGCCGGAGCAGTTCCCGTACAACTCCTGTCTCGGCTGGGAGTACGATTCAGGCGACTATCCGACGGCCTTGAAAACGGCCCTGAAAGCAGTCGACTACGACGGTTTGCGAAAAGAACAGGCGGAAAAGCGCGAGAAGGGTGAGTTGATGGGCATCGGTGTCGCCACCTTCACCGAAATCGTCGGCGCTGGTCCGGTCCGCAACTGCGACATCGTCGGATTGGGTATGTTCGATTCTTGCGAGATCAGGGTCCATCCGACGGGCAGCGTGATCGCGCGTCTTGGCACGAAGTCTACGGGTCAAGGGCATGAGACGACATTTGCCCAAATCATCGCGACCGAACTGGGGATTCCATCGGACAATATTACCGTCGAGGAGGGTGACACCGATACCGCGCCTTACGGTCTCGGCACTTATGGCTCACGATCGACTCCAGTTGCCGGTGCCGCCACGGCGCGGGCCGCTCGTAAAATTAGAGCTAAGGCCAAGAAGATTGCGGCGCATGTGCTCGAAGTCACCGAACAAGACCTGGAATGGGAAATCGATCGCTTCAAAGTCGCCGGCTCGGACGTTTCCATTACGATGAAAGACATCGCCATGGCGGCTTATTCCAATATACCGGAAGGCATGGAGCACGGCCTCGAGACGACAGACTATTATGATCCACCGAACTTCACTTATCCGTTCGGCGCCTATATCTGCGTCGTCGATATCGACCGGTTCACCGGCGATGTGAAGGTTCGCCGTTTCTACGCCCTCGACGACTGCGGTACCCGGATCAACCCGATGGTAATCGATGGCCAGATTCACGGCGGCCTTACCGAAGCTTTTGCCATCGCGATGGGACAAGAGATCGTCTACGACGAAACCGGCAACGTTCTCGGCGCCAGTCTGATGGATTATTTCCTGCCGAGTGCGGTCGAAACGCCGGAATGGGAAACCGACTTCACGGTAACGCCCTGTCCGCATCACCCGATCGGCGCCAAGGGCATCGGCGAATCGCCGAACGTCGGCGGCGTGCCGGCCTTCTCCAACGCCATTGTCGACGCCTTCGCTCATCTCGATGTGACCCACATGCCGATGCCGCACACGCAAGGAAAAGTCTGGAAGTTGTTGAACGAGTTGGGGCTCAACAAATAGCGGCATCGGGCGGCTCGATATCTGCTAATATGGTCCGCCACGTATCTCGCTAACAGGAGGATTAATGCCCAAGGAGCCCGATGACGTAATCGATTGCATGGCGCGTATGAAGGGCGAAGAACAGCCTTTCGCTGTCGCAACGGTCGTTCACGTGCAAGGCGGCGCCTCGGCTCGCGAAGGTTCGAAAGCAGTCATTCGCGGCGACGGTTCGGTGGTCGGGTGGATCGGTGGCGGCTGCACCTTGGGTGCGGTGAAAAAAACCTCCGCCCGTGCATTAGTCGACGGTCGGGCCCGCTTCATCAGGGTTCGACCCAAGGATGGCGCAATCGCCGAGGTAAGTGCCGAGAACCGAACGGAGGATTTTGACAACTTCTGTGCAACCGGCGGAACGATCGAAATATTCATTGAGCCGGTGCTACCGCGCGCTTCTCTGATCGTCGTCGGCGGTACGTTAGTGGCGCAGGCGCTCGCCGATCTCGGCAAGCGGCTTGGCTTCGCTGTTACGGTCGCCGCGCTGCAGGAAGATCTCGACCTGTTCTCCAACTTCGATCATTCGATCGAAGGCTTCGATCCCGAACAAGCCCTTCGCCCGGCGACCAGCTTCGTGGTGGTTGCGTCGCAGGGAAAGCGCGACCGCGATGCGCTCCGCTTCGCTCTCGCCACCGAATCCGGCTATGTCGCCTTTGTCGCAAGCCGCAAGAAGGCGGCGAAACTGAGGCAGGACTTGCGCGATGCAGGCAGCGACCCGGCCGCCGTTTCGCGCATTCGCTCACCCGCCGGCGCCAACATCGGCGCGGTGACGCCGGAGGAAATCGCCTTATCGATTCTCACTGATATTGTGCAAGAGCGAAGGCTCGGCACAGCTGAAGATGACAGAAAAAATGCCTCGCCTTCAGTGCTAGGAGGCGACGGCACGTCGACTGCGAGGGACGATGTGGCTCCGAGCGATGACGCGGTGAGCGACTAATTCCTTTAAAAGGCTGGAATGCCCGAGATTAGATGCCGGGCGCCCAATTCGCCCTCGTCGGTTTGACAGCTTTTCTCCAGCGCCTTCTTACTCCGGCGGGATAATTTCTTGCACGCAGACCTGGTCAACCAGATGGGCCCGGCCGATATCGTCCAAATGAGCGCGTTTCTGACCATTGGTGATGTTGGCGCCAACGCCCTGGGTCATTGCCAGCACCAGCGAGCGGTCGCTCATGTCAAGCCAGAACGTGCGGCGCACCAGCTTGCCGTCGGCGTCGCGGGCGAACGGGTTGTCCGGGTTGGCGCCAAGGTCGGGTTGATAGAACTTTGCCATCTCGTCTGCGTCTCTCCTGTTGGCGTTAAGCGCGCCGATCTTCGCGCATCATATCAGATGCTTTTTCGGCGATCATAGTAACCGGCGAATTGGTGTTGCCCGAGGTGATAGTTGGCATCACCGAAGCGTCGACGACGCGTAGTCCGGCGACGCCATGGACCCGCAGCCGGTCATCGACCACGGCCAGGGCGTCGTCGCCCATTCGGGCCGTGCCGACGGGGTGGAAGATAGTGGTGCCGACATCGCCGGCGGCGCGCACCAGGCTATCGTCGTCGTCGCCATAGTCGGGACCGGGCCTAAATTCTTCGGGACGAAATTGGACGAAAGATGGTTGCGCGACGATGTTACGGGTCACCCGAATCGCCCGAGCCGCCACCCGCTGATCCGCCGCCGTCGACAGATAATTTGGCCTTATCGCCGGCTGCTGGCGCGCATCGGCGCTGGCGATATGGATGGTGCCGCGCGATTCGGGACGCAAATTGCAGACGCTGGCGGTAATCGCTGGGAAATCGTGCAGCGGTTCGCCGAACTTATCGAGGCTCAGCGGTTGCACGTGATATTGCAGATCGGGCGTTTCCAGCGCCGGATCGGATTTGACGAACGCGCCCAATTGGCTCGGCGCCATCGACATGGGTCCGCGGCGAAACAATGCGTATTCGAGCGCGATACTGGCCTTGCCGACCAATTTGTTGGCCTTTTCGTTTAGGGTTTTTACCCCGTGCACCTTGTAGGCGCAGCGGATCTGCAAGTGATCCTGCAAATTTTCACCGACCCCAGGCAGATCGCAGACGACATCGATACCGTGCGCCTGTAACAAAGCGCCGCCGCCGATCCCCGACAATTCGAGCAGTTGCGGCGAGCCGACCGAGCCAGTCGCCAGCACCACTTCGCCGTCGGCGGCGACGTGTGCGTCTTCGCCGTTGTGCCAAATGTCGACCCCAGTGACGCGGCCGTCGGCAAGGCGCAGACGGCGGGCCTGGGCATGGGTGAATACGGTTAGGTTCGGCCGCTTCATTGCCGGCTTTAAAAACGCCTTGGCGGCGCTGACCCGCACGCCGGAGCGTTGGTTGACGTGGAAATAACCGCAGCCTTCGTTGTTGCCGCGGTTGAAATCGTCGGTCTTGGGAATGCCGGCCTCGGCCGCCGCCTCGCGGAAGGCGTCGAGCACTTCCCAGGACAGGCGCTGGCGCTCGACTCGCCACTCGCCACCTTCGTTGTGCAAATCGTCCGCGGGCACCGCCGCCTGGTCTTCGGAGCGCAGGAAATAAGGCACCACGTCGTCCCAGCCCCAGCCGGTATTGCCCCGTTGGCGCCAGCCATCGTAGTCGCGCGCCTGGCCGCGCATATAGATCATGCCGTTGATTGCCGAACAGCCACCGAGAATGCGCCCGCGTGGATAGTTGAGCGTGCGCCCGTTCAGGCCGGCCTCGGCTTCCGTCTTGAAGCCCCAGTCGGTGCGCGGGTTGCCCATGCAATAGAGGTATCCGACCGGGATATGGACCCAGATGTAATTGTCGTTACCGCCGGCCTCAAGCAGGCATACGCGCACCGCCGGATCGGCCGACAAACGGTTGGCCAGCACGCAACCGGCGGTGCCGGCGCCAACGATGACGTAATCGAACAGGCCCAGGGTCTTCGTCATGGGCCAAACGTAGCCGAATTGTTGCTTGAGCAGTATCCGGCCGGAAATTTCTTTATCGTTTCCCCCTCCGCCATTGGCGCCCCCGGGAGGGGAGGAATAGGTTGGGGGTATGCCAGCGGTCCTTCTGCTCAACCGTTGGACCAGCGCCCTAACTGGCGCCGAACACCTTTTGCAGCAGATCTGTCGTCCGTTTGACCGGGTTCTGGCGGATCGCGGCCTCTTCTTCGGCGAGATAGAGGAACAACCCTTTGAGCGCGCGTTCCAGCACGTGTTGGGTGAGGTCGGCCTTGGCATCGGGCACAAACGGAATCGCCTTGTATTGACCGATCGCGTTGTCGTAGGCCCGCACGGCACCGACTTCCGACAGGCTGGCGTCGACGATCGGGCGCATGCGCTGAATCAGCGGATCGCTCATCGTCCGCTCGAGAAAGCGGGTCGCGGCGTCGTCGGGGCCATTGTAAATCATCTGTACGTCGTCGAACGTCATCTCCTGGATGGCCTGTCCGAAGACCTCGCGCGCCTCGGGCGCGGCTTGCTCGGCCGCGCGATTGAGCCGCAATTCTAGATCGTCTACCAAGTCGGACATGCCGATGCGCGACAGCGTTTTTTGCACCGTCTCCAAGCTTTTCGGCAACGGCACATGGATACGTGGGTCGGCGTTGTAGCCATCCGTCGCGCCCACTTGCGATACCACCGTACGAACGCCCACCGTCAGCGCTTCGCGCAATCCGTTGCCGATTTCCTGATCGGTCAAGACGCCGGACGTCGAACTCGATCCGCCGCTCTCGCCGCTGCCCTGGATCGATTGCAAGGCGTCTTTGCCTCGTTTGAGCAGGTCGAGCTGCGCCTGCGCGCCGAGGGGGATCGATACGATCGCGACGGTGGCGGCAAAACTCAGGGCCAGTTGTTTAAGGGTCATGGGATTTTTCCTCGAGGAGGAGGGAAGCGTCACTCTGCCTACCGATAATCTACCATACAAAAGATTCCGCCTTTTGTATGGCGTTTGTCCGGATTTTCTGGCGGCAGCCAAGTGCTGAACCGGCCACAGCGTGCTCTCACGGGAATGTTATCCGGGCCTGCATCCATAACTCCGTCGTCTTCGTAATTCCCAGGTAAGTCGAATTTCACAATCCTGTTTCCGGCGTGTGCCGGCGGCCGGATCCGCGCAATTCGATCGACACAAACGACCCTATCCCCTCTTACCCCCGAACGGAGACCACATCATGAAGTACCGAAAACTCATATCGACCGCGGCGGTCGGTGCCATTCTCGCCGGGGTGCTCCCGGTCGCGCCAGGTATCGCCTCGAGCCACATGGACGCACCGTTGATCACGTTCGATGATCCGGCCAATACGACCGATGTTTACGCCTTCCGCAGCGAAAGCGAAGACGGCAGCACCCAGTACCTGACCACGGCGCTGGCGGTTTATCCCTTCGAGGAGCCGGGCATCGGGCCGAATAATTATCGCTTCGACGACCGGGTTCTCTACGAGATTCACATCTCGCTGGGTGGCGACGTCGGCACTGGCGCCAAGACCATCAGCTACCAGTTCGAGTTCGACACCACTTTCCAAAACCAAGACACCATCCTGCAAGCCTATCTCGGCGAAGTGTCCGACACGTTCGGCGTCAATCAAAACTTGCGCCAGACCTACAAGGTGACCCGCGTCGACGCAGGTGGCTCGTCCGTTCTGTTCGATCATGGCGACACCATGGTGCCACCGAACAACCAAGGTCTGCTGACTCCCTCATACAATCGTGGCAACAATGGCGACCGTCCGGCCAAAGAGGGTCTGAATAAGGAAAATAAACTCGACCGCTACACCGCCGCCGGAATCGCTGACAACGCTGACGGCTACCGGGTGTTTGCCGGCCAGCGCGACGACGGGTTCTACGCCGACATTCAGTCGATCTTCGACCTCGACTTCTCGTTCGGCGGCGCCACCGGTACGGCGACCAAGCCGTTCGACAGCCAGGGTGGTTTCAACGTTCACACCATCGTATTGAACATTCCGTTGAGCGAACTCAATGGCGCCGTTTTCGCCGGGGTCCATGCGACCACCAGCCGCCAACAGATGGTGGATGGCGCGCCACAGTGGGTCCAGGTTGGCCGTCAGGGCAACCCGTTGTTTGCCGAGGCCTTGATCGCGATTGTCGACAAGGATCTTTACAACGAGACCGATGCGACCCAGGACGAGACGCTGTTCAGCGACTACGCCCAAAACCCGGAACTCGCCGCGGTGCTCGGCATCACGCCGATCCCGAGCTTCGTTAACGCAGGCGCCCCCTTGGTGCGGGACATCTACATCCCCGACGTCATCAAGGTCGACCTCACAACCGGCCCGGCCCGGCTCGCTGGTGATAACGACTTCAACCGTCTCAGCATATTTGGCGGCGACACCCTCGACACCGAGACGCCGAGTGCGTTGAACTTCGGTGGTTTTGTCCCCGGTGGTTGGCCCAACGGCCGCCGCTTCGGCGACGATGTCGACGATATCGCGCTCAATGCGCTGGGTCTGCCAGTCGTCGACCTCGACGGCGTTACCGAGAACGACATCACCTACAACGATGTCTTCCCTTACGCCGCGACGCCGCTCAATGGCCGCAACCACGGCCACCACGGCGATGTCGGTATCACCGGCAATAATGGTAACGGCAACGGCGGTTCGTAAGCCGAACTTTTAGCCAAGGCAGTTGGGGCGGGTTCGGTGAACCCGCCCCGCCTAACTCTCCTACCGGTATCGCAATCCGAAAATCGAGAACGAAAACGATGGCCTGTTGCAACAACAAGAACCCCACGCCGCCGCCCTATCGGCGATTTGATTCCTTCTGGCAGCGCGCGGGTGTTAAACCGGTGCTGCGTGTATTTTTATCCATGACCGTTTTGGGTGCCGTGCTCACCCCGGTCGCTGGATTGGCCGAACCGTTTCGCCCCACTGTGCCGGATCAGATTATCGAGCGGCTGCCGACGCCGGGTGACGCTGTAACCCGTGAGCTCCGACGCCTGCGCGCCGATCTCAGTGACGACCCCAATAATCTGGAATTGGCCCGCACGTTGGCCAAACGCTACATCACCTTGGGCCGCGCCGAAGCCGACCCGCGATATTATGGCTACGCGGAAGCCGCG
>JAPUHN010000306.1 GCA_027297685.1 Alphaproteobacteria bacterium
GATCTCTCGCCGCCACAGACGGAGATAAGCGATGAAAGCAATCATGGTGACAGCCATTGCAATGGCGCTGGCGGGCGCATTTTCGGCGCCGGCGTTGGCGCAGCAGGCGAGCGAGCAGGTTGCCGCCAGCAGCAGCGGCGGCCAATGCGCGATCAGTCAGGCCATGCTGCAGGCGATGGCCGACGGCAAGCATCAGCAGATGCGCGAGACCAAATCGAAGATCGATTTGCTCATCGAGAATGCGCTGGCGTCGTCGCGTACGGCAAAATTGGCCCACGTGCAGGTGTATCCCGCAAAAGGGTCGCCCGACAGCTGAGCTCGGGCAACGACCCTCTAACGACGGCGGCGGATTTTCTGCCGCCGTTTGCTTTTGTGCAAAGCTAATTTTCGAGAGGATGACCCTGTGCCGGACGTTTATTTGACGATCAACGAGGCCGACCCGGCCCTGCTAGCGGAAATCGCCCAGGGCCTGGAGGCGCGTGCCGCCTTGCCCCAGCAAATCGAAATCCTCGAAACCTACCTCGGCGACATCGAATTTCCCGACGGCGCGCGGGTACTCGACGTTGGCTGCGGTACCGGCGCCCAGTCGCGCACGTTGATCAACCGGCCAGACGTGGCCGAAGTCGTCGGCGCCGACCAGGCGCGGTTCCTGCTCGAACGCGCGCGCGAACTCGCCGTTGGTCTGACAGGTCTGACCTTCGAGGAAGCCAGTGGCGACGATCTGCCGTTTGAGACGGCCGCGTTCGACGTCATCGTCGCCCACACCGTGCTGACCCATGTGGCCGATCCCGAAGCGGTGCTGGCCGAGCTGGCTCGGGTGGTACGGCCCGGCGGCACGCTGGCCATCTGCGACGGCGATTTCTCGACCATGTCGGCCGCCATCGGCGACCGCGACCCGTTGCAGGCCTGCGCCGAATCCTTCATCGAGCATTCGGTCAACGACGCCTGGCTAATGCGCCGGTTGCCGCGCCTCGTGCGCGCTGCCGGATTTACGCTGGGCCGTGCGCGCAGCTACAATTTCATCGAAACCGAAGACCCGGTGACCACCGCCAACTGGTTCCGCCGCGGCGCCGACGGACTGGTCAAGGAGGGCCGCATCGGCTCCGATCTGGCCGAGGCGCTGAAAGCCGAGATTACGCGGCGCGCCGCCGCCGGCATCTATTTCGGCGGCATGAAATACGACAGCCTGATTTGCCGCAAACCGGGCTAGGTAAAAAATCGCCCTACACAATAAAACATCCTCATGCTGAGCTTGTCGAAGCATGAGGTCCCCTGCGCTTCGCCCCTCGTCCTTCGACAGGCTCAGGATGAGGGTCTTAGGATGAGATGCCCGTTTGACTAAGTCAGCGGTCCACGCCGGCGTCTTGCAGTTCCGGCGCCAAGCGGCCGCGCAGCCACAGCGACAACATGCGGAAATCGCTGATCAGCGACCAATAGGGGTGAGTAAGCGTTGCCGGCCGGTTGTGCTCGATCGCAAGGTGGGCGAACCACGCCGGCCCATACCCGGCAACCAAGGCGACCGCCAATAGCCACCAAATTTGACCGGCCACGGCATAGATGATGCAGGCCAGCGCCAACAGGGTGCCGAAATAATGAAACGCCCGCGTTTCGCGGCAGCTGTGCTCGCGCAGATAGTGGGGCCAAAACGCGGCGTATGTGGCAAATCGCTCCGCCATGGCGCCATGTTGTCATATTTTTAGCTGACCGGCCTCCAACGAATGCGATCTTGCAAAAGTCGCTGATGGCGCTTAAGTGAACGCCCGCAAGGGGCCGGCAGTATTGGTGTGCGGCCCGATGAACCGGAATAGATGGATATGGGTTACAAGGTTGCCGTGGTCGGCGCGACCGGCAATGTCGGTCGCGAGATGCTGCAAACGCTTTATGAGCGCGACTTTCCGGCAGACGAGGTGGTGGCGCTGGCAAGCGAACGCTCGGTCGGCCGCAAGGTCTCGTTCGGCGAGCACACGCCCTTGAGCGTGCTGTCGTTGGCCGAATACGACTTCGCCGGCACCGATATCGCGCTGTTTTCGCCGGGTTCTGCGGTATCGGCGAAATTTGTGCCGAAAGCGGCGGCGGCGGGCTGCATCGTCATCGACAATACCTCGCAATTTCGCATGGACCCGGATGTGCCACTGGTTGTGCCGGAAGTAAACGCCGATGCCATTGCCGGCTACACCAAGCGCAACATCATCGCCAACCCCAACTGCTCGACCATCCAGATGGTAGTGGCGCTGAAGCCGTTGCACGACGCCTTCGGTATCAAGCGCGTCGTTGTCGCCACGTATCAATCGACCTCGGGTTCGGGCAAAGATGCGATGGACGAGTTGTTCAACCAGACCCGCTCGGTCTACGTAAACGACCCGATCGAGAAAAAGATATTCACCAAGCAGATCGCCTTTAACGTCATTCCTCACATCGATGCGTTCATGGACGACGGATCGACCAAGGAAGAATGGAAGATGGTGGTCGAGACCAAGAAGATTCTCGACCCCAAGATCAAGCTGACGGCGACCTGCGTGCGGGTGCCGGTATTCATCGGCCATGCCGAGGCGATCAACATGGAGTTCGAGCGCGAGGTTTCGACCAAGGCCGCCCGCGCGGTTCTGAAGGCTGCCGAGGGTGTGTCTCTGATCGACCATCGCACCGACGAGGGCTATGTCACCCCGGTCGAGGCGGCGGGCGAGGATATGGTCTATGTCAGCCGCGTCCGCGAGGATCCGACCATCGACAACGGTCTCAACATTTGGGTGGTGTCCGACAATTTGCGCAAGGGCGCGGCCCTCAACACCGTCCAGATCGCCGAGTTGCTCGACCGCCAGTATTTGAAGAAACTCATCGCAGCGGAATAACGCGGGGTGGGTTGAAGGGCTCATCCTTCGATAAGCTCAGGATGAGAGATTAGGTGTCCGCTGAATTACCAACAGTCGCAACACTCCTGAAACCACACGGTCTGATCGTGCGCGGTGGGTTCCACCCGACACGGAAAGATGTCGTGCCGGGCGAACCGGCGACGTTGGTGCTGATCGGCAATGCCGGGCCACATATGTGGCAGGCGTTCGAGGCGGCGCGGGCGGCCGGGCGCTACGCCGATAGCGTCAATCCCCTCGACGACTGGGTGCGCGATGCCTTATCCGCCGTTGCCGCACAGCTCGGTGCGGCATCGCTGTATCCCTTTGGAGGGCCGCCGCATTTGCCGTTCCAGCGCTGGGCCCAGCGGGCAGAGGCCGTTGCGCCGTCGCCGCTCGGCGTTCTCATTCATCCCGACTACGGCCTATGGCACGCCTATCGCGGCGCGCTCGCCTTCGCCGAACGCCTCGACCTGCCGCCGCGCGACACCCGCCCGCGCCCCTGCGACACATGTGCCGACAAGCCTTGTTTGACCGCCTGTCCGGTCAACGCGTTCGGAGCCGACAGCTACGACGTGCCGGCCTGTGTCGGCCACATTTCGAACCCTGAGGGCGCCGACTGCATGGCGTTGGGCTGCCGCGCCCGGCGCGCCTGCCCGGTGGGCCAGGAATTTATCTACGAACCGGCCCACGCGGTGTTTCATATGGCCGCGTTTCGGCGCGCACAGGCAGATTAGGTATTCCTGCCTCTCAACCCTTTATCCCATGAAAGGGGTTCGTATTAACGAGATTTGGTATTAATTGTTGCCGTCCCGCAGGGCCACCGCTTCGGTGATGATGCGCACGGTCTCCGACCATAGGGGTAACTCGCCGAGGCGGTCG
Source organism: Alphaproteobacteria bacterium (assembly GCA_027297685.1). Lineage (GTDB taxonomy): Bacteria > Pseudomonadota > Alphaproteobacteria > UBA6615 > UBA6615 > JAPUHN01. The sequence goes on from JAPUHN010000306.1 coordinate 3,729, forward strand.
AGCGGCCACCACTCGGCGTGGGCGGCGTCACTGCCGGCGCGCACCTCGCCGCCGGTCCACTCAGCGGCGCAATCGATCAGGGTGTAATGGTAGCGCACCGGTTTGCTGGGGTCGGTCTCTTCGGGACCGGGCCGCACGCCGGGTAGCAACGGGTCGCCCTCGCGCACGATGGCGTCGACTACGTCGACCAGGCCGATCACCTCGATCTCGACACCGGTTTCCTCACGCACCTCGCGCACCGCGGTGGCGCGCCATGTCTCGCCGAGTTTTTGCTTGCCGCCGGGAATACTCCACTGGCCGTCGCGCGGCGGCTTGCCCCGCTGAATCATCAGCACCGTATCCTTTTTTAGGACCACCACACCAATCGCAGCGATTGGCCGGTCGGGGTATTCGCGGCTCATGTCGAACCGCCTGCGCGTGTCGGCGCGGTGCGGCGGCGCACCAGCAGGTTCATCCCCTCGACGCCAGTGGCGAATGCAATGGCGAAGTACAGATAGCCGCGCGGGATGTGGAACTTGAAGCCGTCGGCGATCAACGCCATTCCGATTAGCAGCAGGAAAGCGAGTGCCAACATTTTAACCGTGGGGTGCTTGTGGACGAAGGCGCTCATCGGTTCGGCGGCGACCAACATGACGGCGATGGCGATTACAATCGCGGCGACCATGATTTCGATGTGTTCGGCCATGCCGATCGCGGTGAGCACGGAATCGAGGGAAAACACCAGATCGAGCAGAAATATCTGCACCAACACCGAGACGAACGCCCCCGCGCCCGGTTTGCCGTGGCCACCCCCACCGCCCTCGAGCATGTGGTGGATTTCGCTGGTTGCTTTGACGATCAGGAACAGGCCGCCGACGGCGAGGATGATGTCGCGCCACGAGACTTCGAGCTCGAATACCTCGAAGAAGGGTGCGGTCAGCCCGATAATCCAACTCAAAGCGAACAGCAGCAAAATTCGTCCGGCGAGCGCCAGCAGCAACCCAATCCGCCGGGCACGCGGTTGCTGGCGAGCCGGCAGACGCGATGTGACGATCGACAGGAAGATAACGTTGTCGACGCCCAAGACAATCTCGAGTAACGCAAGCGTTGCCAGGCTAGCCCAGGCAGCGGGATCGGTCAGCAGTTCCAACATCGGTTGCAGACAGACCCTACCGGCTTAGTACATATGCTGGCCGCCGTTGATCGACAGTGTGGAACCGGTGATGAACTCAGCCGCGTCGGCGGTCAGGAAAATAACGCCGCGGGCGATGTCGTCGGCCTTGCCGAGGCGGCCGACCGGGATGCCGGCGATGATCTTTTCCAGAACTTCAGGCGGTACGGCGCGGACCATCTCGGTGTCGACATAGCCCGGCGCAATGGCGTTGACGGTGACGCCCTTGGCGGCGCCTTCCTGGGCCAGCGCCTTGGTGAAACCGTGGATGCCCGACTTGGCGGCGGCATAGTTGACCTGGCCGTACTGGCCGGCCTGGCCGTTGATCGAGCCGATGTTGACGATTCGGCCGAAGCCGCGCTTACGCATGCCATCGATGACCGCGTGCGAGCAGTTGAAGCAACCACCGAGATTGGTGTCCAACACCGCCTGCCACTGCTCCTGTTCCATGCGGTGCAGCGTGCCGTCGCGGGTGATACCGGCGTTATTGACCAGAATATCCACCGGTCCGACCTCAGCCTCGATTTGCTTGGCCGCCGCCGCCGTCGCTTCGAAGTCGGAGACGTCGAATTGGTAGACCGGAATGCCGGTGCGCTCGTTGAATTCGCGCGCCGCGTGTTCGTTGCTGGCGTAATTTGCGACGACCTCGCGGCCAGCGCCCTTCAGGCCAATACTGATCGCTTCGCCGATGCCCCGCGTGCCACCGGTTACCAAGGCTACTCTTGCCATTATCTGCTACTCCCTGTCGTGTATTTTCCGTCGTGCAGGCGAACCTCGTGTTCCCTAGTCTCGCTCGACGCACATAGCGATGCCCATACCGCCACCGATGCACAGCGTGGTCAGGCCTTTCTTGGCGTCGCGGCGCTGCATTTCGTGCAGCAGCGTCACCAGCACCCGGCCGCCGGATGCACCGATCGGGTGGCCGATGGCGATCGCGCCGCCGTTGACATTGACGATGTCGGGATCCCAGCCCAGGTCGCGGTTGACCGCGATGGCTTGCGCGGCAAAGGCTTCATTTGACTCGACCAAGTCCAAATCCTCGATGCTCCAGCCGGCTTTCTCCAGCGCCTTGCGGCTGGCCGGAATCGGGCCGCTGCCCATGACCGCGGGATCGACCCCCGCAGTGGCCCAGGACGCAATGCGGGCGAGCGGCGTGATGCCCCGTTTCGCTGCCTCGTCGGCGCTCATGAGCACCATGGCGGCGCCGCCGTCGTTGATGCCCGAGGCATTGCCGGCGGTTACCGTGCCCTCCTTGTTGAAGGCGGGACGCAGTTTGCCGAGGGTCTCGGCAGTCGTGCCCGCCCGCGGGTATTCGTCGACATCGCAGACAGTCTCGCCCTTGCGCGATTTGATCGTGACCGGCGCGATTTCGTCGGTGAACTTGCCGGCCGCTTGCGCCGCCTCGGCCTTTTGCTGCGAGCCGGCGGCGAATTCGTCCTGTTCGTCGCGGGTAATTTGCCATTTCTCGGCGACGTTTTCCGCCGTGTTGCCCATATGGTAGCCCATCAGCGAACACCACAAGCCGTCCTTGATCATGGTGTCGACCATGGAGGTGTCGCCCATTTTGGTACCATTGCGCATATGCGCGGCATGGGGCGCCTGGCTCATGCTTTCCTGGCCACCCGCGACGACGATGTCGGACTCGCCGAGTTTGATCGCTTGATAGCCCTGGGCGACCGACCGCAGGCCCGAGCCGCAGACCTGGTTGATCAGATAGGCGGTGCGTTCTTCGGGAATGCCGGCCGATAGCAACGCCTGGCGTGCTGGGTTCATGCCGGTAGCGGCGGTCAGGACCTGGCCTAAGACGACCTCGTCGACATCTTCGGGAGACACGCCGGCTCGATTCAGGGCTTCGGTGATAGCAACCGTGCCCAATTCTGCAGCGCTTAAACTGGCCAAGCTGCCGTTGAATGCGCCGACCGGCGTCCGGGCAGCACTGGCGATAACGACTTCGCTCATGATTCTCTCCTTGTTCGTCGTTGCGTTCTTACGCGCGGCAACAGCGCTTTTGGCTGCCGCTGGCGCGGCGCGTTTCTCCCGACTTTATTGTGTTCGATATAGCTCTGGCTGGGAAGTGAGTCCAGCAATCCATCGCTGCGTCCCATCAATCTGTCGACAACCATTGCGCCAACGGCTCCCACACCGCCGATTTTGCCCGAGCGCCGGCGACCATGCCGATGTGGCCGAAGGGAAGCGTTTCTACCGTGGCGGCCGGCAGGGCATCGCCCAGTGCGTTTGCCGATTTTGGCGGCACGATACGGTCTCGTTGCGGCACCAACGCAAGTGCCGGTTTGGCAAACGCCGCGGGGTCGACGATCTCTCCATCGACGCGCCACTGCAGGCAATGCGGCGTGTTTTCGCCGTACCAGCCCGCCAAACATTCGCGCGCAACAGGGGCGGCGAGGGGGACTCCATCATTGAGCCAGTCTTCCAGCGCGACGAACTGTTCTGCTTTGCTCGACGCAGGATCAAACTGTGCAAAAGCGATAAATTTACGCAGCACCAGAAAGGGATCGAGGCCCGCGAACATCGACTGGATGACGTCGACCGGTAGCGCGCCAAAGGCCTCCAACAAGCCCTCGGCGGCGGAAACCGCGCGGCCCGCGGCTTCGGCCTGAGCGACCCGTTCGGTATGAAAATCCCACGGCGTGGCCAACAGCGCCAGCCGAGATACTGACGCTTGCCGGCGAATCGCCAGCGCCAGCGCCAACAGTCCGCCCATGCAATAACCGGCGACTGCTATCGGCGCCCCACCGGGGCTTTCGGCTAACGCCGCATCGAACGCCGCGTCAAGGCGGCCGGAGATGTAATCGGTAAGGGTGAACTTTCGCTCCGCCGCTCCCGGCGCGTCCCAGTCGACGAGTAACGGCCGCAGTCCGGTTTCGGCGGCCAACCAACGTAACAGGCTATGTTCGGCCGACAAGTCGAGAATGTAGGCGCGATTGACCAGCGAAGGCACGAACAGCACCGGTTGGCCGCCGTCGGGTTGAAAATCGAGCAACCGCGTCGTGCCGTCGCGCCACAGGACGGGTGGCGTCGGTAATTTCCGTTGGTAGGGATGGCGCCGGTAGGCCTTGATCCCCGCTGCGAGGCCATGCAGGCGGTGGAATATCTCTTGAGTGACGGCTAAATCGAATGGACCGGCTTGTGGCCCGAGGCTACTTCTTTTTTGGCTCTTTTCGTTTTCGCCGGGTGCTGCCTTTTGCTGTTGTGCTACGGCGTTTGCCAGTTGCCGGCTTAGCGCTGCTGCGCGCGCCGCCACTTCCGGCCTCCAGTCGATCGAGCCGTTCTTCAAGAGTGGCAAGGCGGCTTGTGAGCTGAGCCAGCTGTTGAGCGCTGTCGTCAGATGGAGCGGCAACGGGCGCGGACCCTGGCGTACTTCGCCTTGAGGGGACATCGGTTGTGTCGCCATTGTCGGCCTTGCCTCCCGCCGCGAGGCCAGCAAGTGTCATAAACTGCTGTGCCATCGCTGCCATTTGTGCCGTCGCCTGAGGGCTGGCGACCGCCTCTGCCTGGCCCATAGTCTCGAAAAACTGTGCCGATTGCGCGGCCAATGCAGGGTCCGCCGCCATCGCCGTCAGCTGATCTTCCCATAAATCGAGATATTCGCGCGCCAGAGCGGCAAAATCGGGCGTTTCAGTCATGAGCACCACTATATCGGATTTTGCTGCATTGCGGCCAGCCACGTTGCATTGCAGCATTTAGCAAGATTTCTGTTATACTGACCGGTGAATTATCTGCAATTGTGGTGCCGACACCCATGGCCGAGAACGAAACCCCCGACGCGATAACGATAAAGAAGTACGCCAACCGGCGGCTCTATAATACCGCGACAAGCAAATACGTCACCCTCGATGATTTGTCCGGCATGGTGAAATCGGGTGTGGACTTTGTCGTTGTCGATGCCAAAAGCGGCGCTGACATCACCCGCTCGGTGCTGACCCAGATTATTTTCGAAGAAGAAGGTAAGGGCCAGAACCTGTTGCCGATCAAATTTCTGCGTCAGCTCATCGGCTTTTACGGGGACAGTCTGCAATCGGTCGTTCCCAACTACCTCGAATATTCGATGAACGCGTTCGCTCAAAATGAAGAGAACATGCGCAGCCATATGAAAGAGACGATGGGCGGCATGTTCCCGTTTGGCCAGTGGGAAGAGTTGGGCAAACAGAATATGGCGATGTTCGAACGCGCGATGCAGATGTTCACGCCGCCTGACGCCAACGGCGCCAGTGGGCAGTCGGCTGAGAATGACTCGGCACCGTCAGGTCCGCAGGCAAGTGACGAGGACAGCGACGGCGATGATATGAGTGCGTTAAAAGCGCAGCTCAAGGCGCTGCAAGAACAAGTCGACAATCTGTCGCGTGCGAAACGCACACCGGACCAAAACGACCGGAGTTAGGACGATTTCTCTGTAGGAGTCTGGCGCCGTCTACGGCAACCAGGGCGGTTCGATGGTCGGCTTTCCGTAGTACCAGCCCTGGAGAAAATCGATCCCTTCGCTGCGCAGCAGTTCCGCCTCTTCTTCGTTTTCAACCCATTCGGCAACCGTTTTGAGACCGATCCCTTTGGCCAGGTTGATAAGCGTTCTGACGAACAGCTGGTTGTCGGGATTGGTTGGCAGGTCGCGTACGAAAGAACCGTCGATCTTTACCAGGTCGACGTTGAGGGCGCGCAGATGGCGAAACGATGTATAGCCGGCGCCGAAATCGTCGAGCGCGACCCGGCAGCCTAACTCGGTAACGGATCGCACAAAAAGCGACGAATCGGCGATGTCGTCGAGCGCGACCGTCTCGGTAATCTCGAGAATCAAACGCGACGCCACATCGGGCCGCGCTTCTAAACTTTCGTGCAACTGGCGCAGCCAGACGGGATCTACCGCCGTCATGCCCGACACGTTGATCGAGAGGCTTATCTCGGGGTTATCCGTAAGTGCCGAAATTCCCAGGTCGAGCACCCGCCGGTCGACCAGGCGCATCAGGCCCATTTGCTCGACGATCGGAACGAACAAACCTGCGGGAACCGGTTCGCCTTCTTCGTCGAGCATGCGGACCAGCGCTTCATAGAATGTCGGGGTGCCGTCGTGCGACGAGACAATGGGCTGGTAAGCCAAAACAATACGGTCGTCGCGCAGGGCCTGCTTTACCTGTTCGGCGATAACCAGGTCCGGGCGTTCGGGAATATGTTGGTTGGGAACATCGCGGAACTCGAGATAACAATCGCAGCCGAGACGGCGTGCGCTGCGCAGTGCATTGTCGGCTTGACCCACGACTTCGCGCACATTTTTAGCGGATGTCGGGAACATCGTGGCGCCGATAGACGCGGTCACATACATCGGGCCGTTCGACGTTGCGACCGCGCTCTCGCGAATAGTCGCGAGGAAGCGGTCGGCTACCGCCGTTATCAGTTGTTCCGAACAGTCACTTAGAATAACGGCGAAGCGGTCGAAACCCACGCGGCCGACAATGTCGCCGGCGCGCAGGCATTGTTCGATCCGTTGTGCCACTGCCAAGACGATAGCGTCTGCTGTTTCGTCGCCATAGACGTCGGCGACGATATTTAACTTGTCGAGCCCGACCAGTAGGAAACCGCCTTGTCCTTTGCGGCGTATGGTTGTTTCGACCGTTTGACCGAGCGCTTCGCGCAATCGTAGCCGATTGTACTGCCCGGTAAGCGCATCGTGGTTGGTCAGAAAATCAACCTCTTCCTCGGTGTTTTTGTGATCGCTAATGTCGCGGACAATTCCGGTCAGCCGCTGTGGTGTGCCTTCTGAATCGGTTGCCGCGACGGCACGTTCTTGAATCCAGGTGAATTGCCCATCATCGCGGCGCAACCGGTATTCGATGTCGAAAGTCCTGCTGTTTTCGAAATGCTCCGACAGCGCGACCATGCGCCGGGGCAAATCTTCCGGATGGATGCGCTGCAGATAGGTGCTGCCCTTAACAATGCTTTTTACGTCGGCAATGCCGATAACATCACTAGTCTGGCCAACCCAGGTCAGGCGATCAGCGATTAGGTCCCATTCGTAGAACAGGTCGCCCGACGACACGAGAACGCTGACCAAATCGGACAACGCGCCCGATTCGTCATTTTCTCTAAGCAGTCCCGGCAATGCCAGTTCGGCGATAGACGACACGGTAACCTCCTACCTGAAGGCGTGAACAAAAAATTCGTGCAGATTCCACGGGCACAAACCCAAAATAAAGTTACAATTCAATAGTTAATAAAGGGTAATATTAGTGGTGATGAAAATGGCGAGAAAACTATAATTAATTGATATGGTTAATAATATTAGTTAACAATCGTTAGCATTTTATTATAATTTTGCTTGAATTTTTAAGTAATAATACATAAAATGTATATCAATTCAGGTATGGCATTGGACTCACCGTGTTAATTATTCCGCATCTTCCGGCCCCGACCGCCGTACAGGACCCGTCGAACGGGCACGCCGCGCGTGTCGCCAGGACGGTGGCACAGCGCTTTGCCGCGCACGAGCCGGTTGCCGCTCATAGCAGCGGCCGGTTGCGGCATGATCCGTCACGCGCGGATTTGGGCGAACCCGCCGACCGGTCCCCTGAAGAAACACAAGCCGAAGCGCAGCATTATTCCGAATCGGCGGATATTTTGTGGCGTGGCGCCTCCAGCCTGTTTTTCGTTCAGCGTTACGCCCAAGAGAATGACCCCGCCAACCGTCCTGCCGTCGCGCACGAAACAGCGGCGTCGGCGTATCCATCGCTTGCATTCGACGACGACATTCTGCTCCCTGGGCAGGCGATACCCCTGGGATGGTACGGCAATCTGCGCCTCGATATTCTGGTCTAATACCAAATCTCGCTAATACGGACCCGTTTCATGGCGGCGGATTGGCCCACCCGGTTAGGCGCGCGGTACAGCGCGATGCGGGGTCATTGGGCAAGCCGCGCAATGACGCGGGCGGATAATTTATTGGCGGTGAAAGGGGTCCGTATTAGCGAGACTTGGTATGATTACCCGTTTTCCCTCCCGGAGTAAGCAACTGCAGTCGGCGCTGGCCATTGCAGTCGATGGCCCGTATCGCCTATTGAATAGGTTCATGCTGGCAGTTGCGTTGGCGAGGTCGATCACGGGGTCGGCCGCGGGTTAGATCCAACTGGGCATCACCCGGACAGTCAATTTCAGTGGAACGTAGAACCATGGCCGCACAAACCGTCATCGAACTTCTGAGCGTCGGCGCGGATAGCGACACGGCGATTTCCGCGGTGGACCGGCCGCCGCTGACCTATGCCGGATTGCGTGCCCTGGTGGCGGAAACCGTCGCATCGTTGCGGCGCTTGGGAATCGGCCGCCACGACCGGGTGGCGATCGTATTGCCGAACGGCCCGGAGATGGCAGCAGCATTCGTCGCAGTCGCCGCCAGCGCTACCACCGCGCCACTAAACCCGGGTTACCGCGGCGAAGAGTTCCGGTTTTATCTCGAGGATTTGAACGCAAAAGCGCTTCTGGTCGCGACGGACAGCGATTCGGCGGTCATCGAAGAGGCCCATAGCCTTGGCATACCGGTCTACGAACTTAATGTCGCGGAGGGCAGCCCGGCCGGCAGTTTCACCATTTCGTCGCCTGGGAATGGCGCCGACGCTGAAGATCCCGACTACGCCGAGCCGGACGATATCGCCCTGGTGTTGCACACGTCGGGCACCACGTCGCGGCCCAAGATCGTGCCACTCAGTCAGGCAAACATTTGCGCGTCGGCGAGCCATATTACTGAAATCCTAAACCTCACCGCCGACGACCGCTGTACCAACATCATGCCGCTGTTTCACATCCACGGGCTGATTGGCGCGGTGCTGTCGAGCCTGTCGGTCGGCGCCAGTATTTACTGCACACCGGGCTTCAACGCACTGCGCGTGTTCGCCTGGTTCGCTGACTCAAAACCCTCCTGGTATTCGGCGGTACCGACGATGCACCAGGCCATCCTGGCCCGCGCGGGACGCAACGCCGAAATCGTCGCCGGACTGAATTTGCGGTTTATCCGCTCGTCCTCGTCGTCGTTACCGCCGCAGGTCATGGCCGAACTCGAAGAAACCTTTGGCTGCCCGGTCATCGAATCCTACGGCATGACGGAAGCGGCCCATCAGATGGCGTCGAACCCGTTGCCGCCAGCGACGCGCAAGCCCGGATCGGTGGGCATCGCCGCGGGGCCAGACGTGATGATCATGGATCAGCAAAACAACCTGCTGCCGGCTGGTGAAACTGGCGAAGTGGTGATCCGCGGGCCAAATATTACCAAGGGGTACGAGAATAACCCGACGGCTAATGCCGAAGCTTTCATCGACGGTTGGTTCCGGACCGGTGACCAGGGCGTGTTGGATGACGAGGGCTATTTGCGCATCACCGGACGGTTGAAGGAGATCATCAATCGCGGCGGCGAGAAGATTTCGCCGCGCGAGGTCGACGAGGTGCTGCTCGATCATCCGGCAGTCGCGCAGGCGGTGACCTTTGCCTATCCCCACGACAAATTGGGCGAAGAGGTCGGCGCGGCGATCGTGCTCAAGGAAGGCGCGCAGGCGAGCAACAGCGACATTCGCGAATTTGTCGCCCAACACCTCGCCGATTTCAAGGTGCCGCGCAAAGTGATCTTTGTCGACGAAATTCCCAAAGGCATCACTGGCAAACTGCAGCGGATCGGGTTGCATGAAAAGCTCGGCCTGTAGCGCTGCCGGGGCAACGCGATGAAAATTTGCATCTTTGGAGCGGGGGCGATCGGCGGCTATATGGCCGTGCAACTGGCGCTCGCGGAGGCAGCGGAAATCACCTGTATCGCGCGGGGGCCGCACTTGGCGGCGATGCGCGCCAACGGTTTGAAGCTGCGCATCGGCGGCGAAGAGAAGACCGTCCAGATAAACTGCACCGACGACCCCAAAGAGGCGGGTCCACAGGATTATGTGGTCGTCACCCTGAAAGCCCACTCGGCCGCCGCCGTCGCGGATCAGATGACCCCGCTGTTGGCGGCCGACACTGCGGTGGTGACGGCGCAAAACGGCGTGCCGTGGTGGTATTTCTATGAGCATGGCGGCCCGCACGATGGCAAACGCCTGGCAACGGTCGATCCCGATGATCGGCAATGGCAGTATATCGGGCCGGAGCGCGTGATCGGGTGTGTCGTCTATCCCGCCGCCACCATTGTGGAACCTGGCGTCATCGAGCACGAGTATGGCAACCGGTTCACCCTGGGTGAGCCGAACGGCGAGAAGACCGAGCGGGTTCAGGCATTGTCGGCGGTGTTGGCGCAAGCCGAATTGCGCGCGCCCGTTAGACCGCGCATTCGCGACGATATATGGGTGAAGCTGTGGGGCAATGTCAGCCTCAATCCGGTCAGCGCGCTTACCGGGGCCACTCTGGCCCAGATGATCGACGATGACGAAGTGCGCGGCGTCATCCACGCAATCATGGTGGAGGCGCAGGCGGTCGGTGAAGCGTTGGGTGTGCGTTTTGCCGTCGATGTGGATAAACGCATCGCCGGCGCGCGCGAAGTTGGCGAGCACAAAACGTCGATGCTGCAAGATCTCGAGCTTGGCCGACCAATGGAAATCGACGCGCTGGTGAGCTCAGTCCAGGAACTGGCCCGCTTGACCGGGGTCGCCACGCCGACCATCGATCGTGTGTTGGCGATGGTAAAGATGCGTGCCCGGTTGGCCGGCTGTTACAAAGGCTGACGACAACGAAAGGCTCGCAGTGCGTTCGCAGCCTGGATTAATTTAAGGAGAAGACGACGACGCCCGCAAACCCAGATACGTCCCGCAGTGGCCGTTCGAGCCGCCGAAGCGCATCGCGGAACGGTGACGCGGCGGAAGCACATCAGTCGGCGGTCATCGGCCTCAACGCGATTATCATCGCGGTGACCGATGAAGTGCCGCGTATCCTCACGGTGCAGCGGGCCGCACATTCGTTGGCGACACCGGCCCAGCGGGGCGAAGTCGAGGCGTGGGCCGATAGTCCGGTGGCGCTGCCGTTTGGTCCGTTCGACCCCAACGAACATCGTACGCTGGAACTCGGCTTGCACAATTGGGTCGAGCAGCAAACCGGCCTCGATCTGGGCTATGTCGAGCAGCTCTACACATTCGGTGACCGCTACCGCGATCCACGTGAGCAGGCGGGCGGTCCGCGCCTCGTGTCCGTTGGCTATATCGCGCTGGTGCGCCAGGTTCCCCTGTCCGGCGCCGGCGAGGCCGAATGGCGAAACTGGTACGATTTTTTCCCCTGGGAAGACTGGCGCGAAGGACGGCCGGCGATCGTCGACCAGGCGATCCGGCCAAGACTGCAAAACTGGATCGGGCGGATAGGCGATGACGATGAGCGCCAGACCTATCAGGAACGGCTGTCGATCGCGTTTGGCGCCCAATCGGCGCCATGGGATTTCGAGCGGGTGCTGGAACGCTACGAGCTGCTTTACGAGGCCGAAATGATTGGCGAGGCGCTTCGCGATGCGCAAATCCGCGCGGCGATCTCAGGCCGGCCGGCACCCCAGGCAGATGCCGAAATGCAGGCGACAGCCGAGCTGTTGGGCACGCCGATGGCGCTCGACAATCGCCGCGTCCTGGCAACCGCGCTCGGCCGCATTCGCGGCAAGTTGAAATACCGTCCTGTCGTCTTCGATCTGCTGCCGCCGACTTTCACCCTGCTGCAATTGCAGCGGGTGGTCGAGGCGTTGGGCGGGGTGCGGCTGCACAAACAGAACTTCCGCCGCTTGGTCATCAATGGCGGATTGGTCGAACCGACCGGCAAGCACGATAGCCAGAGCCGCGGCCGGCCGGCGGAGTTGTTCCGCCTCCGCCGCGAGGTCTTAAGTGAACGCCCGGCGTCGGGCGTCGGATTACCGGCGGCGCGCATCATCGGATGAGTCCGGCGCTACACCACTCCGTCCGACCCGTTTAATCCCAAGAAATTCGTCTTGACTCCTTGATATGCTCCGTGGGAGCATATATTTAGATATACTCAATTTGAGCATATTTCTTACCGGATCGTCATGAAGGCCCACCGATGAGCCACACTGCGGAATTGGAATACACACCGGCGGTCGCTGCCGCGACCCTGCCGATTTACGAGCACGTGAAGTCGGTCATTCCCGAGTTCGAGTGGCCGGTCCATGCGCCCTATATTGAGGCGATCAACCGGCTCAAACGCGAGCGCAATGCGGTTATCCTCGCTCACAATTACATGACTCCGGAGATTTTCCACGGCGTTGCCGATATCGTCGGCGATTCCCTGGCGCTGGCCCGTAAGGCGGCGGAGACCGAGGCCGATGTTATCGTGCTGGCCGGCGTTCACTTCATGGCCGAAACGGCAAAACTAATGAGCCCGGAGAAGACGGTGCTGATGCCCGACATGGCGGCGGGCTGTTCGCTGGCAGCCTCGATCACCGGCGCCGATGTGCGGCTGTTGCGAGAAAAATACCCCGGCGTGCCGGTGGTGACTTATGTCAACACCTCTGCCGAGGTGAAGGCCGAATCGGATATCTGCATGACGTCGGGAAATGCGGTGAAGATCGTTGAATCCCTTGGCGTCGACCGGGTTATCTGTCTGCCCGACCAATATCTGTCGCGCTATATCGCCAGCCAGACCGATGTCGAGGTAATCTACTGGGAGGGCAGTTGCGAAGTCCACGAACGTTTCACCGGACAGGAACTGCGCGACTACCGCGAGCAGTTCTCCGATATCGTCATCGTCGCCCATCCGGAATGCCCGGAGGATGTGTTGAAAGAGGCCGACTTTGTCGGTTCGACCGCCAAGATGATCAACTATGTCGGCGAGGCCCAACCGAAGCGTGTGCTGCTGGTTACCGAATGTTCGATGAGCGACAACGTCGCGGTCGAATATCCCAATATCGACTTCGTGCGGCCGTGCAACCTGTGTCCTCACATGAAGCGGATCACGTTGCCGAAAATTCTCGCTGCGTTGACCGAGCTGTCGCCGGCTGTGGAAATTGACCCCGAAATTGCCGAACGTGCCCGCGTGTCCGTGGAGCGCATGCTCACCATCGGCTAGCGAGCCCGACCCTGAAATGACCGTTGCGCCGCTCTACCCGTCGAGTTACGCACCGATCATTGCGCGTGCGCTCGAGGAGGATTTCGGTGCGGCGGGCGACATCACCACCGATAGCATTGTCGCGCCCGATGCGAGGGCGAGCGCCAGCATCGTTGCCCGGCGCGAAGGGCGGGTCGCCGGTCTCGACGTGGCACTGGCGGTGTTTACCACCCTCGATCCCGCGGTCACCGCGGAATTCGGGCACCATGACGGCGAAGATGTGCTAGCGGGGGCGCGCCTGGCGGTGATCTCCGGCCCGGCGCGCGTTTTGCTCAGTGGCGAGCGGACCGCGCTCAACTTGCTGGGGCGCATGTCGGGCATCGCCACTACAACCCGCGACCTGACGGTGGCTGTCGGTGATCACAAGGCGCGTATCGTGTGCACCCGTAAAACGGCGCCCGGTCTGCGCCTGCTGGATAAGTACGCGGTGCGCGCGGGCGGTGGCGTCAACCACCGCTTCGGCCTCGGCGATGGGGTGCTGATCAAGGACAATCACCGCATTATGGCTGGCGGCGTCGGGCCGGCAATCGAGCGCGTGCGCCAGCGCCTGGGTCATATGGTCAAAGTCGAGGTCGAAGTCGATACACTGGCCGAATTGGAAGAAGCGCTGGGCCTCGGCGTCGACGCGGTGCTGCTCGACAACATGACGCCGGAGCTCCTGGCCGAAGCGGTCTTGCTGGTCGGCGGCCGGGTCGTTACCGAGGCGTCGGGCGGTATCACGCCCGACACGGTGGCGGATGTGGCGGCTGCCGGCGTCGACCTGATATCACTCGGTTGGCTAACCCACAGCGTCACCAACTGGGACGTCGGCCTCGATTTCGAGCCGGCTTAGCATCTGCACAGTTGAGCACTTGATTTCCCCTCACCCCAACCCCTCTCCCGGTGGGAGAGGGTGGTGAGCAAAAGCGAGCCGGGTGAGGGGACATAATTTATTTCGTGTTTTTATACTTCTTTGAACGCCGCCTCGACTACGGCTTCGGTGCGCACGCCGGTGCCCAATCCCTCGCTTTGCAGATTGGTCACGTAGGCCAATGCCAGATTGCGATCCGGGTCGGCGAGCGCCCGCGCGCCGCCCGAACCGTAATGACCGAAGGCCTCGGGATTGGGGCCCATCAACATACGTCCGTCCATATTCTTCCAGAATCCCATGGATATGCGCATCGGTTGGCCGGTGGTGCCGTCGGCTTTGTCCTCCCATTGGTCGGCGGTGGCGCGGGCGATCGCCCCCGCTGAGAGCAGGCGCACACCATCGATCTCGCCGCCATTGGCAAGGGCGGCATAAATGCGCGCCATCGCGCGCGCAGTCCCGAACCCTCCGAACGAGGGAATACCGGCGGTGCGAAACTCGGCGGTGTTGTGGGCTGCGGTATCGAATGGCTTGGGCATTGCCGTCCAGGCGCGCAGCAACGGGCTGTCCGGGCCCGCTTTACTTGCCATCGAGAAGCCCTCGGGATTAGGGGAAATATCGGCGACGCGCTCGAGATCGGCCTCGTCGACGCCGATCTTGTAATCGGCGCCGAGAGGTTCGCAGACATTTTCGCGCAGGAATTGGCGGATCGGCAGGCCCGTCACGCGGCGCACCACCTCACCGGCCAGATAGCCGAAATTGACGGTGTTGTAGGCGCCCTTGGTGCCAGGCGGCCAGGCGAGTTCCTGCACCTCGAGGACACGGATCATTTTGTCGTAATCGAAGATATCACCGGCGTCCGCGGCGTCGTTGAAACAGACCCCGCAATGGTGCGAAATGATGTGGCGGACCTTGACCGCTTCTTTGCCGTTCTGGGCGAATTCCGGCCAATAGTCGGCGACCGGCGCCTCCAGATCGACCAGTCCACGATCGGCCAGGATGTGGACGCACAGCGCACATAGGCTCTTGGCGATCGAGTAGAAGATACACATGGTGTCCTCGCGCCACGGAATGGTGCGCGCAGCGTCCTGATGGCCGCCCCACAGATCGACGACTTTCTGGCCCTGATGGTAGATGCAGACGGCGCTGCCGATCTCGCCGCGTTCGGTGAAGTTCCGTTCCAGCGCGTCGCGCACTGCGGCGAAGGCGGGATCGCAGGTGCCCTGAACGTTCGGATCGATGACTTCTGCAGCGGTCATTGTGTTTTCTCCGTTCCCCGTGCGTGAAGTATCGGACGCTTAAAGACGGAACGCAAACGCCACTATCGGCGCGGCGGCGAAAGCACGCGTGCAACGGCATCGCGCCAGCCCGCCAGCAGGGTTTCGCGGTTGGCGTCGCCGAGCGACGGCGTGAAGGTGCGCTCGTGCCGCGCCAGCGCCGAAATGTCGTCGAGGCCGGAATACAATCCGGCGCCAAGTCCGGCGAGGAAGGCCGCGCCCAAGGCGGTGGTCTCGATGACCGCCGGCCGGTCGATGGGAACCGCCAAAATGTCGGCGAGGAATTGAACCAGCCAGTCGTTGGCCGCCATGCCGCCATCTACCCGCAGCGCTTGGATCGCCTGGCCGTGGTCTTTTGCCAAGGCCGCCAGCAGGTCGTGGGTCTGGTAGGCGACCGCCTCCAACGCGGCGCGGGCGATCTCGGCAATGCCGCAATCGCGGGTCAAGCCGAAGAGGGCGCCGCGCGCGTCGGGGTCCCAGTGGGGCGCCCCTAACCCGGTGAACGCGGGCACCATGTAGACGCCGCGATTGGAGGAGAGACCCTGCGCCAAGGTCTCGGTTTCGACCGCGGTGCGAATAATCTTTAACCCGTCGCGCAGCCACTGCACCGCCGCGCCGGCAGCGAAAATACTGCCCTCCAGCGCGTAGGTGGTGCGGCCGTCGAGCCGGTAGGCGACCGTCGTCAGTAGCCGGTTTGCCGAAGCGACCGGCTGCCGTCCGGTGTTCAGCAACACGAAAGCGCCAGTGCCGTAGGTACTTTTGACCATGCCCGGCTTGAAACAGGCCTGGCCGATGGCGGCCGCCTGCTGGTCACCGGCGATGCCGCGGATGGGCAGCGCGCGCTCGAATAGGCCGGGCGCCGTGTCGCCGAAATCGCCGGCGCTGTCGCGCACCTCGGGTAATAGGGCGGCGGGAATGCGCCACAAGGCCAGCAGGTCGTCGTCCCAGGTTTGGCGGTGGATATCGAACAGCATAGTCCGGCTGGCGTTGCTGGCGTCGGTTGCGTGCACCGCACCGCCGGTAAGCCGCCACAGCAGAAAACTGTCGATGGTGCCGAAGGCCAGCGCGCCTGCTTCGGCCCGCGCGCGCGCGCCCTCGACGTTGTCGAGCAGCCAGGCAAGCTTGCTGGCGGAAAAATACGGGTCGGGCACGAGGCCGGACCGCTCGGCGATCAGGAGGCCATGTCCTGCCGTGTCGATGTCGCGGCAGGCGTCGGCGGTGCGCCGGTCCTGCCAGACGATGGCGTTATAGACCGGTTCGCCGGTCGCCCGGTCCCACAGCAGGGTGGTTTCGCGCTGGTTGGTGATACCCAGCGCAACAACCTCATCGCCTTGCGCCGCACATTCGGCGAGAACCTGCCGGCACACCGTCAGCGTTGCCTGCCAGATCTCCTCCGGATCGTGCTCGACCCAGCCGGGTTGTGGAAAAATCTGCCGCAGCTCCCGCTGTGCGGTCGCCACCGGCGATCCCGCCCCATCGAACACGATCGCCCGGGTGCTGGTCGTACCCTGGTCGATGGCGAGGATGTGCGGGCTCGCCGCCACGTCAACGCACGCAGAACGGCGCCAGCGTCACCGCCAGGTCGAGCAGCGCCTCGTCGCCGCCGGCCCAGCCGATAAACGACAATCCGACCGGACATCCCTCCACAGTGGCGGCTGGCAGGCTGATCTGCGGCAGGCCGGAATGTCCCGCGATACAGGTCAGCGCCAGGGTATTGGTGCGAAAAAATTCCAGACCTTCCGGCGGCGTGTCGACCTTGGGCGCGATCACTGGTGCGGTCGGCAGGCATACAACCGTGCCCGGCGGCACCAGCTCGTGCATATGTGCGCGAATGATGTCGCGCTCTTGCTGTGCCGCCGCGGTCGCTTCTGGGGTGATCGTGGCGGCCATGGCGAAGCGTTCCTTGATGCCGGGGCCGAGATTGGCTTGGTGTTCCTCGACCCAGGGCAGGTTGGTGGTTTTAACTTCACTGGCCTGGATCACCCGGAACGCCTCCGACCAGGCGGCGAGGCCGCCGGGAGCCACGGTGACGGGTTCGGAGGGCGGCAACACGTCCGCGACGGCGTCGACCACGGCCCGCAAGGCTTGGGCGACCGCCGGGTTGGCCTGCTCGAAGCCGTCTTCGGCGATCAACAGGCGATCGATGTCTGCCGCCACCGTTTGGTCGTCGAGGATCACCGGTCCCACGGTTTTAAACAGCGCTGCGTCGTTGGCGAACCAGCCGGCTGTGTCGAGGCTCGGCGCCATCTCCCGGCCGCCGGTCAGATCGACCCGGCCGTGGGTCGGCCGGATGCCGTAAAGGCCGCAGAATGCAGCCGGTATGCGGACCGAACCGCCGGTATCGCTACCCAACGCGAAATCGCACATCTCCGCCGCCATCGCCGCGGCCGAGCCCGACGACGAACCGCCGGGCAGGCGGCCCGGCGCGCGTAGGTTTTGCGGTGTACCGTAATGGGCGTTGGCGCCAGTGAGGCTGTAGAAAAATTCGTCGCAGATGGCGATGCCGACGATGTCGGCGCCGGCGTCGAGCAGCTTTTGCACCGTCGCCGCCGTTTGCGTCGCCGGTTCGCTCGCGGCAAGGAAATCGGGGCTGCCGTTGCCGGTCTTGCGCCCGGCTGTATCGTACAGGTCCTTGATGACAAGGGTCTTGCCGGCCAACGGCCCGTTGCCGGAACCGCTGATCGGTTGGGTTATGTTATGGGGCACCAGGCAACCGATGCGGTCGTCGGGGATTGTGGGATCGCTCATGGGTATCCTTTCTGGGCCGCACCCGCCGGCATCCGAAGCGTGCTCGACGAGACCGGCGTTTCCAGCCAGTGTTATTTCTTTTTCCCTTTGGCGCGGCTTTTGCGCGGTTTCGGCGCTGGTCGTTCCTTTAAGAACCAGTCGAGAATCTGCTCGCCGTCCCAACAGACAACGCCAGGCTTGGATAAAATGTGTTCGAAAGTTTCGCGCACATATTTGATCCGGTGCGGCGAGCCAGACAGATAAGGGTGCATGGCAATTGCCATGACCTTGGCAGTCTCATGGCTTTCGGCATAGATGGTCTCGAAGTAATCGAGCGCGCGGTCACGGAAGACATCGGATGTGTGGTGCTGGATCGCCATCAGCACGATGTCGTGGAGTTCGTAATTATAGGGTAACGCCACGACCGATTTGCCCGACGTCGTGTTCACATGCACTGGTTGATCGTCGAGCACCCAGTCGCCGATATATTCGATGCCAGCCTCGGCGAGGAAATCAAGGGTATGGTAAGTCTGGGTTAGTCCCGGCCCGAACCAGCCGCGCGGTTTCTTGCCGGTGAAATCCTTGATCACCGCCATGCACTTGTCGATGACGGCGCGTTCGTCGTCGAGCTTGTGCATGGGCAGTTGATCATAGGAGTGGGCGTTGAATTCCCAGCCCGCTTCCAAGCAGGCTTCGGCGACACGCGGATAATCCAGGCAGGTTCGGGCATTCAGGGTTACCGTCGGGCGAATTCCCAAATCGTCGAGCATGCGTTTGATGCGCCACACGCCGACGCGCATGCCGTATTCGTGCCAGCTCCAGTTCGGGTGATCGGGGATCATCGGGATGCCTTGCGGCGGCGGTAGAACCATGCGCGCCATGGGGCGGACAATGTCCCACACTTCCAATGCTAAAACTGGCCAAATAACCACGCGAGCACCGCCCGGCAGGTTCAGCGGCTTGCGGTCGACGATGGCGGAATATGGCAAACGGTCGCCGGGCTTCATGCCTTGTCTCATGTCGCTCCCCCGAATAGGTTGCGCCCACGTGCAGCGGGGCGAGGTTTTTATCTGCCGCGACTATACTATGACCGTCAGGCCTTACGCCGAGAATCCGCATCGGTATGAGAGGAACCCATGTCTGCGTCCACCGATGAAAATGTCGTTCTGGTCGAACGCGAGGGCGATATCGCCACGGTCGTTTTAAACCGGCCGGAGAAATTGAACGCGCTGAACAAGGCGATGTGGCGCCGCCTCGGCGACGTCATGGCCGAGCTCGATAGCGACCAAGACGTACGATGCGTCGTGCTACGCGGCGCCGGCGACAAGGCGATGGGGCCGGGCGCCGATATTGCCGAATTCGAAACCGAGCGCTCCAATTCCCAAAAGGCGGCCGAGTATGGCGCGTTGATGCACCGCTCCATGCACGCCATTCGCGACTGCCGCCATCCGGTGATCGCCCTGATCAAGGGCCTGTGCGTCGGCGGCACGCTGGAACTGGCACTGATGTGCGATATTCGAATCTGCGGCGAGGGCTCGCGCTTCGGCGTACCGATCAACCGGCTCGGGCTGGTGATGGCCCATCCCGAAGTCGAGGCCTTGGTCGGCCTAGTCGGGCGCTCGGTGGCGCTGGAAATTTTGTTCGAGGCCCGTGTCTTCGATGCCGCCGAGGCGAAAGACAAGGGCTTGATCAACCGGGTGGTGCCCGATGATCAGGTCGAGGCCGAAGCCTACGCGGCCGCGCGGCGCATCGCCGACGGCGCACCGCTGGTAAATCGTTGGCATAAAAAATTCGCCTACCGGGTGTTAGCTGGCGCCCATTCCGCGGCCCCATTGACTGCGGCCGAACTGGCCGAAGGCTACGCCTGCTTCGACACCGACGATTACAACACCGGCTACCAGGCTTTCCTGGCCAAGAAAAAACCGAAATTCGAGGGAAAGTAACGATGACAAGTGATCAAAGCCTGCTCGGCGGGCTCAAAGTGGTCGAGCTGAGCCACATTATGGCGGCGCCGACCTGCGGGCAGTTGCTGGCCGATATGGGCGCCGATGTGATCAAGGTCGAGCGGCTGCCGGCGGGCGATGATACGCGGCGGTTCGGAACATCGGTCAGCGGCGATTCGGCCGCTTTCACGATGATGAACCGTAACAAGCGCGGCCTCGCTATTGACCTGAAAACCGATAGCGGCCGTGCCGCGTTGCGCCGGGTGATCAAGCAGGCTGATGTGTTCATCGAGAACTACCGCATGGGTGCGATGGAACATTACGGCATCGGCTGGACGGAAATGCACAAGGCAAACCCGCGGCTGATCTACTGTTCGATTTCCGGTTTCGGGCGCACCGGTCCCTATGCCGAGCGCGGTGGATTCGACCTGATCACCCAGGCCATGTCGGGCATCATGAGCATAACCGGCGAGGGGCCGGGCCGCCCGCCGGTCAAGGTCGGCGCGCCGATCACCGACATCACCGCCGGCATGCTGGCGGCGCTTGGCATTTGCGGCGCCGTGGTGCAGCGCGAGCGCACCGGCGAGGGGCAGTATGTCGACACCTCGCTCTACGAGGCCGGCATCATCCACACATTCTGGCAAACGGCGATCTATCAGGCGACCGGTGAGGTGCCGCAAGCAATGGGCTCGGCCCATCCGCTGTCGGCGCCTTATCAGGCGTTCAAAACCAGCGATACCTGGGTCGTCGTCGGCGCCGCCAACCAGAACACGTGGCTCAAATTGGTCGAAGCCATCGAAGCGCCGGAACTGGCCGACGATCCGCGGTTCAGCCAGCCGATCGACCGCGTGGATAATCTGGACGCTTTGGTCGCAACCCTGAATGCTATTTTCTTGCAGCGCACCACCGCGGAGTGGCTGGACGTTCTGGAGTCTGCCGGGGTGCCTGCAGGACCGGTCAATGACGTTGCCGAGATGGCCGCCGATCCGCATACCAAGGCGCGCGGTACGATCGCCCAGGTGCCGGCGGCGACGGGTGGCGAGTTCGCCGTCATCGGCCACCCGGTGAAATACTCTGCCGCGTCGACCGAGATTATCCGCGGCGCGCCGCTAATCGGTCAGCACAGCCGCGAAGTGCTGGCCGAATTCGGTTTTACCAAGGATGAGATCGAGAGCCTGATCGGCGAGGGCGCCGTGGGCGAAACCAAAGCGGTTGCTGAGGCAGCCGATTAGTCGCCGGTCAGCCGGGCGCGCTTGGCGTCGAGGCGTTCCTTCTGTTTCGCCAAATCGACGACGAAGCGGGTGTGTTGGCACGCGCCGACCTTGTCGCCGAGCTGGTCGTGCACTTCGACCTCGAACAGTACGCGGCGGCGGTCGATTTCGGCGACCTGCGCGTGAACATCGACCCACATATCGAGGAGCGTCGCACCCAGATGATCGATCTCGACCCGGGCGCCGACCGAATTCTCGCCATCGTCCAGATGTTCATCCAAGAGCTCTTTGCAGGTGCGTTCGATGTCGAGCACCATCGACGGCGTGGCGTAGACCCGGAAGTCGTCACCCATAAAACCGATCGTGCGGTCGGCATCGACGGTAATGCGCACGGTGATCTCGAGGCCGGGTTGCAAGCTGTCTTTCACGGCAGCGGTTCTCTCTTAAGACATTGAACTGATTGACTATTCCGCAGCCTCGGAAGCGGCGGACAGGCCGAGATGGGTCTCCAAAAATGCCCAGGATGGCGAGCCAGGCTGGTACAAATCGCCATAGATCGTGAAATGGTTGGCGCCGGGCACGATGCGCAGCTCGACCGGTCCGCGCGCTTCGAGCGCAGCGTAGAAAGTGTGGCTCTGGCGTTGAAATTCGTTGGTCTCGGCGTCACCGCAGACGATCATGGTGGGCGGCAGCGGCGCGTCGAGGGTAAGCAGCGGCGAGCCGGCGACAGTTTCCGCCTCGCTGAGCTGCAGGTATTCGGCGCGGAAGCTCAGCATCAGCGGCCGCAGATCGTAATTCCCGCTGACCAGGCGCGCGCAGGCAATACCGTCGAGATCGTCTTCGTTGGCCAGGCGCACCAGTGCCGCCGCCGCCAGATGGGCGCCCGAAGAATGGCCGCTCACCGCCAGCCGTCCCGCGGCGATTCCCAGCTTGGCCGCGTTATCGCGCACATAGCGTACCAGCGCGACCGCCTGGTCGATAATATCGGGCAGGCGCGCGTTGGGAATTTGCGCGGTGGTGCCGTCGACGAAGGTGACGCCACGTTCGACCAGAACGTCGGCCCAGGCTGCGAACACGCCGGTATTGCCGCGCTGCCATTGGCCGCCATGGAAAAACAGCAGGCCCGGGCAGTCGCTCCCGGCGGCGCGATAGAGGTCGAAGCGAGTGTCTGGATGGGGCCCATATGTCAGCCCGCGCTCGGGCGCCAGCGCCGCGACATTGCGCGCCGAACGCTCGCGCACTGCCGCCAGCGCCACCTCGGCTTCGGGCGAAGACAGGTTGGTGTATTGGGCGTCGAGTTCTTCGCGCGTGTAATCGCGGTAAATTTTTTCGGTCATGGCGTCCTGCAAGGGGCAGCTTGCGTGTTCGCACGCCGCCGATCAAGTGGCGATCGAGCGCCGTCAAGCGGTGACATCGTAGGCACTAGTGATGCGTGCAATCTCGTTCGCGCTGTAATAGTTCGAATTTTATATGATTGTAGGGTGTTATTTATATAAATAATAATATCATTTAATTCAACTTTTATTACAGTTTTATTTTATTTTCATTTGAATTTTATAATAAAAACGAAATAAAAAGCCTCATTAATTAAATAATTTACGTTGTATTTACCTTTATTACTTAAATTCCTCACCAGTTATTCAACCAGGAAAGCCCGTGAATGGCCCTGCCCATAGACCATAGCGTCCCCGACACGGCCCCAGGGGCCGCGACGAACGTTTTTAGCGCCGCTGGCGCCGAGTTGGTCGTAAGTGAGGCCGGCGCAAACCCTGCCGGCGCAGTCCCTGCCGGCATTGTCGTTGCCGCTGCCGGCGACGGCCTGAAAGCCGATCTGACGGTACTGGGCTTGGCGGACCTGTTGAGGCTTCGGCTCAATGAAGACGGTCCGACCGGGCGCCCCAGGGCGTTCAGGCCGAAGACGGTGCTGCAGGACGACCAAGCGGTTTAACCATCGGGCTGACGCAGTTGCGCGGAATTGCCGATTTGCCGGCCGACCTGACCGATTTGGATCTGGAACAGGTGCTCGGTCTCGACCTCACCGGCAATATTCTGCCGACTGTCCTCGAGGTCGCTAAGCTGCCGGCCGACTTGACCGGTCTTGAGCTTGCCCAAGTGCTGGGTCTCAAACTCGCTGGCGCTGCTGTGCCGACCATTCAGGAGGTTGAGGGTTCGAGTCCTTCCGGGCGTGCCATATTTTCAAAGGGTTAGCTAGCGGACCCTCGATGTCATTCTCGAAAGGGTGACAAGAGGGTGTCAAACGGTCGAGATTATCGCGTGTGATCCGGCAGCCGATTGGCGTCGATTGCATCAGGTCGTGTACACCCTAGGGCCCCCAGTTGTATCAAAGAGACCCCCCCGGGGGGGCACCCCCCTTCATCCTCGAAACGGTTACGAACAGGACAGTTACTTGGTAATCCGCTCGTCCGGTCGGCGTATTTCGTGAGGTGACGGTCCCGCCCTGTGCGGGCTTACCGATGGATAGAGCCCCGTTGCTGCTTGTACGCTCCACGCGATACCCAATTTTTGGGAAAATTTTCAGAAAAAATTGAGATT
>JAPUHN010000307.1 GCA_027297685.1 Alphaproteobacteria bacterium
CAACCGCTGGCGATGCTATGGTCGATCGGTAAGGATTCGAACGTTGTCATTTGGCTGGCCCGCAAGGCATTTTTTGGCCACGTGCCATTCCCCGTCGTCCAGTTGGATACCGGCATGGAGCTCGCTGAGGTCTACACTTACCGCGATAAATACGTGCCCGAGTGGGGACTCGATCTGTGTGTCATCGACTGCCCTCCCGAATCGGATATGGATCCTGACTTGCCACCGATGACGCGCGCCGCGGCACGTAAGAGCGCCGGACTGCGTCAGTTGCTGGAACAAGGTAGCTATGGTGGCATCATCGTCGGCATTCGCCGTGACGAGGAAGCGACGCGCGCGAAAGAGCGGGTGTTCAGTCCGCGCAGCGTCGACGGAAACTGGGAGTTCCGCGGTCAACCGCCGGAGTTTTGGGATCAGTTCATGACCCAACCGCCGCCCGATACCCATCTGCGTATTCATCCGCTGTTGCATTGGACCGAGGTCGACGTGTGGCGATACACCGAGCGCGAGGGAATTCCGGTCAACCCGCTGTATTTTTCGCGCGACGGCAAACGCTACCGTTCGCTGGGCGAGAAAAACATCACCGCACCGGTGCCAAGCGATGCTTCGACGATCGCCGCCATCATCGAAGAGCTGGAGACCACGCGAACACCCGAACGTGCAGGGCGGTTGATGGATAACGAGTCGGAAGACTCGTTCGAGCGGTTGCGCACATCGGGCTATATGTAATGAACACGGTAGCCAAACCGGCAACACGCTCGACCGATCAACCGGTCGATCGCCCCGCGGATAGCCGGGCGGCGAAGGAGCAATTGCGCGTCGTCATCGTCGGCCATGTCGACCACGGCAAATCAACGCTCGTCGGGCGTCTGTTTCACGACACCGGCATGCTGCCCGACGGCAAATACGAAGCCATCGAAGAAATGTGCCGGCGGCGCGGCATGCCGTTCGAATGGGCGTTCCTGATGGACAGCCTCAAGGCCGAGCGCGACCAGGGTGTCACCATCGACACCTCGCAGATATGGTTTCGTCAAGGCGAGCGTGAATACGTTTTGATCGATGCGCCGGGACATCGCGAATTTATCCGCAACATGGTGACCGGCGCATCCAACGCCGACGCCGCACTGCTTCTCATCGATGCCGATCAAGGGGTGCGGGGCCAATCGCGCCACCATGGCTATCTGCTGCAACTTCTCGGCGTCCACCAGGTCGCCGTCGTGGTCAACAAGATGGACCTGATCGGCTACGACGAAGCGCGGTTCCGGGAAATCGAACGCGAGTATCGCGCCTATCTCGAGGGCATCGATATAGTCCCGACCTGCGTCATCCCGATCTCGGCGCGCGACGGCGACAACATCGCCGCGCCCTCCAATAAATTGGGCTGGCACAGCGGGCCGACGGTTCTCGAGGCATTGGCCGGATTTGTACCGCCGGCAGAAAACGACGATGCGCCCTTGCGCCTGCCGTTACAGGATGTCTACAAGTTCGACGACCGGCGGATCTTCGCCGGGCGCATCGAAAGCGGCCGGTTCAGCGTCGGCGACGAACTTTTATTTTCGCCCAGCAACCGCACCGCCCACGTCGCGTCGATCGAGGCCTGGGGCACCACCGCGCCGATAACCCGGGCCAGCGCCGGCGCCTCGGTCGGTTTCACCCTCGACGAGCAGATCTTCGTCGAGCGCGGTGAAGTTGCCAGCCTCGTCGAGGATGCCCCGATCGAAACCGACGTATTTCACGTGCGGCTGTTTTGGTTGTCGGATCGCACCCTGGCGCCGGGCGATACGCTCACGCTAAAAATCGGCCCCGCGACGGTGCGCGCGACGATCGAACAGATCGAGCGGGTCATCGACGTCGATGCGCTGACCGAGCGAAGCGCCGATCATATAAAGCGCGACGAGATTGCCGATATTATCGTTCGCACCGCGCAACTCGTCGCTATCGACTCCCACCAAGACCTGCCGCGCACCGGCCGCGTGGTGTTTACCGACCGGCACGAAACCCTGGGCGGCGGCGTTGTCTCGATGGAACACTATCCCGACCAAAGGGAAATCGTCACGGTGCGTGCGACCAATGTCACCGCCGAGGCCCATCGGGTGACAACGCCGCAACGGATCGAGCGCAATTCGCACAACCCCGGCGTCTTGTGGTTCACCGGGCTGTCGGGATCTGGCAAATCGACTCTGGCGATGGCGCTCGAACAGCAGCTGTTCGACCAGGGCTATCAGGTCTACGTGCTCGACGGCGACAATGTGCGTGGCGGCCTCAACGCCAACCTTGGATTCTCGCCCGAGGACCGGGCAGAAAATATTCGCCGGGTCGGCGAGGTAGCGGCCCTGCTGGCCGGCGCCGGCATTATCGTCATCACGGCATTTATTTCACCCTACCGGGCCGACCGCGAACGCGCGCGCGCCGCGGCGGGTGACGGGTTCCACGAAATCTATATCGAGGCCGATCTCGAGACGTGCGAAGCGCGCGACCCCAAGGGCTTGTACAAACGCGCGCGCAGCGGCGAGATCGCCGAGTTCACCGGCATCTCAGCGCCCTATGAAGCGCCTGCAAAGCCTGACCTGGTGATCGATACCGCGGCACACGACATCGACGCCTGCATCGAGCAACTGGCGGCGTATGTGGGCGAAAAGTTTCAGCGCAATGGCGGGTAAGCGTGATCGAAGCATCTAGCCTGCTTCGCGAAACAATAGATTATTTCCCCGGGGTGCTTGGCATTTCAAAGGGTCCCGATTGTAATTACGTCAAATATACAGCCTTCGGCTCTCAGCTTGATTTCCCTGTTAAACAGGGAAAAAACAGGGAAATTTTGCAGAATCGGGCCTTATTTGGGCCGAGGAGTACAGGTAAATCATTGGAAACGCTTGGTTTTTCCGGTGAATTCCCTACGCGAGATAACAGGGAAATTTTTCGCCCGAACAGGGAATTTTTTCGAAGAAACAGGGAATTATTGTAAGCGTCCATTGGTGACACGCTTGTTAGCGGCGTTGCGGATGCGATCTTCTCTCAACGGCTAATTTTGTGAGTCAGGAGGGAAGATCGTGCCAAGAATGACGGCTGCGAAGCGCTCGGAACTGGAATCGTTCTGACGGGCGCATTTGGAGGGCTGGCGGCGTAGTGACTTGAATCAGCGCGAATATTGCGCGGCGCACGGGCTGCCGCTGAAGCGGTTTGGGAACTGGCGCGCCAAGTTCAAACACGAAGAGCCGGCCTCGGCGGGCAAGCTACTGTACCGCCGCGGCGGGGGCCTTAAGCATATGTCTGAGCATATGCTTAAGGAAATTGCCTCAGCGCCTTCGAACTACATTCCCTCGGCGCGGTCCACGCCCCCGGGCGGGCGTCGTAACTTCAGCGCGGCGGACAAGAGACGCATCGTCGAGGAGACATG
>JAPUHN010000308.1 GCA_027297685.1 Alphaproteobacteria bacterium
TAAAAGTCGCGGACTTCGTTGACGATTTTCTCGAGCTGACCGAGGTCGTTGACTACCAGCGCATTCTTTTCGCGCGTTACCAGTCCTTGCTTGGCGAGGTCGCTGAGAACCCGGGCGACGGTCTCGCGCGTGGTGCTGACCCGCGAGGCAATGTCGGCATGGACCGGTATCGGGCTAATGCGGGCGCTGTTGTCGCCCTCGGCGGTAAGCGCGCGGGCTTCGCGCAGAATTTCCGAATGCACCCGGTTGTGGGCGCCCAAGGTGCTAAGCTCCATGATCCGGTTGGTTGAGACGCGCACAAACTGGGCCAACTCGCGCAGTACCTCCATCGCCATCTCCGGATGGTCGTGCAGCAAATTGATGAACGTGTCGGGTGAAAGCGAGGCCATTAGCGAATCGTTAAGCGCCAACACTGTCGCCGAGCGCGGCTGTCCGTCGATCGCCGCCAACTCGCCGAAATACGCGCCGGCGTCCATCTCATGAAAGGCGATTTCGCGCCCCGACAGCGAATGGTTGACCACGCGCACCCGTCCCGAGATGACAAAGTACACATCGCGCGAGTCGCTCTCGCGACCGATGATCTCGTCATGCGCGCTGTAGCGTTGCCACCGGCAACGCTGTTCCAGCGATTGCCGGGCAGCGTCATCGAGCGAGCGCAGCAGAGGAATCCCGCTTAATGTATGCGACGTTTCCGCCATTTTGGGTCGGCCAGATCCGGGTGTTCGACAAATGGTATTATCGCCGATAATGGTATCGCCATTCCGGGTCAAGGGCGAGCGCGGTCACAGCTATTCTACTCGGCGCCTTGCGGGGTCGGTTCGGGCTGCGATTTTGACCGTTTGCCTTCGAAAAGGCCGACGCTAATCGACATCATCGGCGGCACCACGGCGAGGGTCAGAACCGCCGACAGCGCCAAGCCACCGACCACGACCGAACCCAGGCCGCGGTACAATTCCGACCCGGCGCCAGGGAACAACACCAGGGGTAGCATGCCGACCACCGATGTCAGGGTCGACATGAAGATCGGCCGCACCCGGTTTCGCGTCGCGCGGGTTATCGCCTCGTCGGGCGGCAAGCCGTCGACGCGGATATGCAGCAACGTCTGATGGATCAGTAGTATGGCGTTATTGACGACAATACCGATCAAGATGATGAAGCCGAGCATGGTCAGCATATCGAGCGGCTGAAAGACGCTTCGGTTGAGTAACGCCAAACCGGCAACACCGCCCGCCGCGGCGATGGGCACCGACAGCAGGATAATCAGCGGGTAGATAAAGCTCTCGAACAGGATCGCCATCACCAGATAAACGATGACGATGGCGAGCATCAGGTCGAGAACGATTTCGTTCCAGGTTTCCGTCAACTTATCGGCGGTGCCGCTGATTCTGAAGCGCACCCCATCGGGCAGGCCGGCTTCTTCGAGCGGTGCGATAACATCTTCTTCTATCAGTTCGATCGCCGTTTGCAGCGGCATCGAGTCTGCCGGCGTGACCCGCAAAGTCATGGTGCGTACACGCTCGGTTCGGCGGATTTCGGTGGGTCCTCTGGTTATCTTGATCTGTGCCAGGTTATCCACCGACACGACCCTTCCGTCGCGCGTCACCACGGGAAGTGCGCCGATATCCTGGGTCGCACCGATATTGTCGATTGGTCCCATCAGCGTCAGGTCGATGCGCTTGCCGTCGACGGTAATCTCGGATATCCGCAGCCCGTCGTTGAAGGCGTCGATCGATTGTCCCAAGTCCCGCGCTGACAGGCCGTTGTCGGCCAGCGCCACCCGGTCGGGAATGATCCGCACCTCGGGCGCACCCAACGTTAGGCTGGGCAGGGGCCGGGTTCGGTGACCTTCGGTCGGCGGCAGCAGCGTTAGTAACTTGAAGAAGGCTTGTTGGCCGACGCCGAAGATCGTTTCGAGATCGGGGCCGAATATATCGACATCGATGGCGCGGCCGCCGCCGACCGAGCGGCCGAACAGCGACGGCTGGAATACGAAGGCGAAGGTCCCCGGTTCCTGAAATGCCGCGGCTTGCATCATCGGGATCAAATCGCGCGCGCGGTTTGGGTCGACCGAGGTGCCGCCGATGAACGCCCGGCCGTTGAAAGCGACGCGGATGAAACGCTTGAACTTCGGCGGTTCGCCGGGGGCCGATTCCGGACCCGTCTCGCTTGCCCAATTTTTGCGAGTCCGTTCGGCGATCCGTTCGGTCAGGCTGTTCACCGTGTTTAGATTGTAACCGGCGGGCGGTTGCACGAACCCGAAGACAAAATTGCGGTTGCCGGTTGGCAGATAATCCAGTTTGGGCAGGAACAACCATGTCGTGCCGACAGCGACCGCCGTGATCAAGGCAACGACGCCCAAGGCGGTGATTTTCGAGCGCACCACCTGGCGCGTGAATCCTATCCAGAATGCGACAAATCCACGGGCAAACTCGTCGACGATGGGGATTCTAATCGTCTTGCCTTTGTCGAAGTTGCCGACCAGCAAACGGTTCGCTAGCGCCGGTATCAAGGTGATCGACACCAACAGGGATAGCATGACCGAAACCGAGATCGCGACCGCGATGTCGCGGAAAAGCTGGCCGACTTCGAGTTCCATCAGCAGGATCGGAATGAACACCATGACCGTGGTGAGCGCCGAGACCAGAACCGCGGGCCATACTTCGGCGGCGCCACGATAAGCTGCGTCGGCACGAGTCAGACCATTTTGGCGCAGCCGGTAGATATTTTCGAGAACGACAATCGCCGCGTCGACGACCATGCCGACGGCAAACGCGATACCGGCCAGGCTGATCACATTGAGCGAACGCCCGAGGAGGGCCATGGCGACGAACGAGCCGATCACAGATACCGGAATCGCCAGCGAAATCACCAAAGTCGGCCGCCAGGAACGTAGAAACAGTAACAAAATCCCCGCCGCCAGTATGCCGCCAATAATGATATTCTGCTGGACCAGGCGGATCGCCGAATTGATATAGACCGTTTCGTCGAACACATTCTGTACCTTCAGGCCAACATCCTTCAGCACGCCGTCAGACAATTCCGCCACGGCCTCATGGACCTGGGCCATGGTCTCGAGGACATTCGCCCCCTGCGCACGGGTCATGTTGAACGCCATCGCGCGTTCGTCGAACCTGTGGGCGACGGCCCGCGCTTTTTTATAGGCCAAGTGCACCTCGGCGATGTCGCCCACCGTGACCCGGCCGATCCGACCGTCGCCGAGGTCGACTTCCGAGCGCAGCACGACGTCTCTGACCTGCTGCGGTGCGTTAAAATCGCCCTCGGTGCGCACCACATAACTGCGCTTGCCTTCTTCGACATCGCCGCCGGAAACCGAGGCGTTCGCTGCCCGCAGGCGGGCCACCACGTCGGACACCGTCAGGCGATACTGAGCGAGGCGTTCGGCGTCGACCACAATCCGCATCTCGCGCTCGGTCTCGCCGAATATGTTCACGCCCGAAATGCCTTCGATGCGCTCGATACGTTCTTGCACGACGTCTTCCAGGAAATCGCCATAGGTGATCAAATCGCGCTCGTTGCCGGGCACGCGCGTGAGGATAAACCAGGCAATAGCGTTATCTTCGGTGCCCGAGGTTTTGAGAATCGGCTCGTCGGTCTCGAGTGGATAACCGGTTACACGGTCGAGCCGGTTGGCGACCAGAAGCAGCGCGCGGTCCATGTTCTGGCCGGGCGAGAATTCGAGGGTTACTTCAGCCCGTCCGGTGCGGCTGCGGCTTTCCATCGTGCGCACGCCTTCGAGCCCTTTCAGAACATCCTCTTGGCGATTGACGATTTCGCGCTCGACTTCGGCCGGGGCAGCGCCGGGCCAAAACGTTTCGACGATAATGACCGGTTGGCGGACATCGGGCGCCAACTGAATTGGAATGCGTTGCAGCGCGACATAGCCGAACAGCAATATCATGAAGACAACCGCGATCACGGCGATCGGGCGATGGATCGAAAGCGAGATCAAATTCATCGCGTTCAGCCTCCGCCGCGCACGCCGTTCGCTGGTGTGGTCGGGCCGCTGGAAATAAGAAGACGCTGGCCGGGCCGCAGGTTCTCATTTCCGCGCACGACCACGCGGTCGCCCGCTTTTAGGCCCAACGTAACGACAAATCTGTTGCCGACCGATTCGCCGAGTTTGACCGGCTGCGGTTGGCCATTGCCGTTGCGCACGACGAATACCATATCGTTGCCGCCGCGCTGCACAATGGCGTCCTTCGAGACCGTCGTGACGGTTCGTGGGGCGCTGACGGGAACGTACACAGTAACGCTTTGATTGGTCGCCAGCGGTTTCGTCAATTCGCCAAAATTTGGCACAAACCGCACGGGTCGAGTACGGGTGCGTGGATTTTCATCGGGGATAATCGCGCGCACTACAGCCTTATGTTCACTGCGGTCGTCGAGCGTCAGCCGGACAGTCGTGCCAGGCGTGAGGCCGCCCAACCGGTTGCCAGGAACATCGGCTTCGACCTCGATGTCGAGATCGTTGATCAAGGTCACCACCGGGCTGCCAATGTTCAAATAGGCGCCGACCTCGGTGTGCTTGGCGCTGACCACGCCCGGATAAGGCGCGCGGATTTCGCCATCCTGCAGATCAATGGTGGCGCGCTTCAGTTGCGTCTGGGCTTGCGAAAGCTGGGCCCGAGTTTCGGCGACCTCGCCTCGCTGCATGGCGACATCCTGGACCGCGTCTTGGAATCGCGCTTGCGAAAACGCCACCGATTTA
Source organism: Alphaproteobacteria bacterium (assembly GCA_027297685.1). GTDB lineage: Bacteria > Pseudomonadota > Alphaproteobacteria > UBA6615 > UBA6615 > JAPUHN01. Next base: position 4,730 of record JAPUHN010000308.1, read on the forward strand.
CGAATACCTTCCAGGCGTTTCAATTCGAGCGAACGTTTCTCCAAGTCGGCGCGAACGCTTGCCAACTTGGCGCTCTGTTGCTTGACCAGAGCTTCGTAGCGGTCGCGCTCGAGGGCCAGACGCTCGCGGTCGAGCACCGCCAGAATATCACCGCGCCCGACGCGGTCGCCCACATCAACGCGCATTTCGTTGACGGCGCCGCCGATGCGGGCAGCTACAGGTCCAAATTCATTCGCAACGATGCGGCCGAGCACGGGAACCGTTTGTGACAACGGTTCTTCGATTACCATGTCGACAACGACGTTTGCCGGCGGGCCGCTGCCGCCACCACCGCTGCTGCCGCCGCCCTGGAAGAAGTTGAACAATTCGTCGCCGTCGAGTGTGTCGCTTTTATCCGTGTCGATGGTGTCGAAATTGGCTGCCACCCGGCCGCGCGCTTCGGTGCGTTCGAGGATGCCGTTTTTATTGGTGTCGAGGTTCTGCGCAATCGGCGCCAGTTCCCGTTTTTCCTGCGCACCAGCGGAGACGGGCAGGCCGATCAAAAGGCCAGCCACGGCAACAACTGCTACGCTACGGGTCAGCCCGATTCCGCGTTCCAAGCTAAGTTTCAAAACCGTTCTCCGATTTCGCATCGCTGTTGTGCCGACAACTCGCCCGATGCCACCTACTCGGACACGAGGGAGAGTAGACAACCTGTCCAAAGGCCGCCTGTCAACGGCAATGGGGGTAAACAACCCCCGTTGAGCGCTCACAATTTCGCCATTGTTAACTAGTCGAGAACGCTCCATTGTCACGTTTCAAACCAAAAGAATCCGTCGTTTTTTTTATTAGGTTTGGCGCGGATGCCCAAATGACCACATTTCTGTTCAGTCATCCTGCCTGCATCGAGCACGATCCCTCGCCGAGTCATCCCGAGTCCCCGGAGCGGCTGCGGCGGGTGCTCCAGGTGCTCGAAGCGCCGGAATTCGAGGCCTTGGAGCGCCGCGAGGCGCCGCAGGCGACCACTGCGCAAATCGCGCTGATGCACCCTGAGAGCCAGATAAACCGCATCTTTTCCAAGATTCCCCAGTCGGGATATGCACAGATCGACGCCGATACCATCGCTTCACCGGGGTCCGGCGAGGCGGCGTTACGCGCCGCCGGGGCGCTTGTCGCCGCGGTCGACGCGGTTATGGCAGGCGAGGCAGATAACGCCTTTTGCGCCGTCCGGCCGCCCGGCCACCATGCCGAAGCGCAACAGTCGATGGGCTTTTGTTTGTTCAACAATATCGCCATTGGCGCTGCCCATGCACGCACCGCCCACGGTCTGGGCCGGATTGCGGTGATGGATTTCGATGTCCATCACGGCAACGGCACGCAGGCGATGTTCTGGGATGAGCCGGATATGTTGTACGCCTCGACCCATCAATCGCCGCTCTATCCCGGCACCGGATCGGCCACCGAACGCGGCGCCAGCGGCAATATTATCAACGCACCATTGCCGCCGGGGGCTGGATCGGAGGCCTTTCGCGCCGCCATGGGCGCCACCATATTGCCGGCGATCCGCCGGTTCGAGCCCGAGTTTCTGTTTATTTCGGCGGGGTTCGACGCTCACCTTCGCGATCCGTTGGCGCAATTGCAGTTCACCACTGAAGATTACCGCTGGGCGACCGAAACCCTGTGCGAGATCGCCGACGGCTGTTGCGATGGCCGTGTGGTGTCGACCCTGGAAGGCGGGTACGACCTGGACGCGCTGGGCGATTCCGTCGCCGCGCACGTTCAGGCCCTGATGGTACGATAATGGCGCGATCTGACGGTTGACGCCGAACCGCGCACAGATACACTCCGCGGCGACCAAGGGGAGCGCCACAATGGCCGACAAGAAAGACATTGCCGATGTCCCGGGCGAAATTTCGTCCGATATCGCCAAGTTATCGTTCGAGCAGGCGCTCGAACAGCTTGAGGATATTGTGCGCCAGTTGGAAGGCGGCGAAAGCGCGCTCGAACAAGCGCTCGAAGCCTATGAGCGCGGTGCGCAGTTGAAACGCCACTGCGAGGCCAAACTAAAACAGGCGCAATCGCGCGTTGAAAAGATATCCCTGGCGGCCGACGGCACGCCGCAAGCAAGCCCCGCCGAGGTCGATTGACGGGTCAAGACCAGTCGCCCACGGCGCAACTGTCCGAGGCCCTGAGCACAGCTGCCGCGGCCGTGGAAGAAACGATGGTGGCACTGCTGACGCCGTCGGACTCGGCGGCGCCCCGGCTCTGGCAGGCGATGCGGTATGCTGCATTGTCGGGCGGCAAGCGCCTTCGGCCCTTTTTCGTCCTGCAATCGGCCCGATTGTGTGGGGTGTCGGGCGAACCAGCGTTGCGGACGGCAGCGGCGGTCGAATTGGTCCATGCCTATTCGTTGGTGCACGACGATTTGCCGGCGATGGACGATGACAATATGCGCCGCGGCCAGCCGACCGTTCATCGCCAATTCGACGAAGCGACGGCGATTCTCGCCGGTGACGCGTTGCAAACGCTGGCTTTCGAAGTGCTTTCCGGCCCTGAGACCCATCCGTCGGCAGAGGTGCGCAGTCAACTTGTCGCCGCCCTAGCCCAGGCAAGCGGCGCCGCCGGTATGGCCGGCGGTCAGATGCTCGATTTAGGTGCCGCCGACACCGACTGGGACGAAACGTCAATACAGCAACTCCAGTCGATGAAAACGGCCGCCCTGTTTGCGTGCGCCTGCGAATTGGGGGCGATTCTCGGCGAGGCGCCGCCTGATCAACGAATCGCGTTGCGGACTTTCGGGCTCAATTTTGGCCTCGCCTTTCAAATCACCGACGATTTGATGGACGTCACCGGTGATGCAAGCGAAGCCGGTAAGGCGGTGGGCAAGGATGCCGCGCAGGGCAAGGCGACCCTGGTCGAACTTGAAGGCCTCGAGAGCGCCCGCGCTATTGCTGCGCGTTTTTGCCACAATGCTATGGAATCACTTGATTTATATGGTGATAGAGCAGATTTATTACGCGAAATCGCCGGCAGCGTCACAAGTCGGCGCAGTTAAGCGCGACCGCCCCGCGCGGTTACAGGGGAAAGATTGTTGAGCGACCAATCCGACACTCCGCTACTGGACCTCATATCGGTGCCTGCCGACCTGCGGGAATTCACGCCGGTACAGTTAAAACAGTTGGCCGACGAGCTGCGTCAGGAGACCATTAACACGGTTTCTATCACCGGCGGCCATTTGGGCGCCGGGCTCGGCGTGGTCGAGCTGACAGTAGCGCTGCACTATGTGTTTGACACCCCACGGGATCGGTTGATCTGGGACGTCAGCCACCAGGCGTACCCCCATAAGATTTTGACCGGCCGGCGCGATCGGATACGCACGCTTCGCCAGGGCGGCGGACTGTCGGGTTTCACCCGCCGCGTCGAGAGCGAGTTCGACCCTTTCGGCGCGGCCCATAGTTCCACGTCGATTTCCGCCGGGCTGGGCATGGCGGTAGCGCGCGATCTATCGGGCGGCGCCAATAACGTCATCAGCGTTATCGGCGACGGCGCGATGAGCGCCGGTATGGCCTATGAAGCGATGAACAATGCCGGTTCGATGGACAGCAGGCTGATCGTTGTCTTGAACGATAACGATATGTCGATTGCGCCGGCGGTTGGTGCGATGAGCGCCTATCTATCGCGCCTGATCTCGTCGAAGGGCTACCGCTCGTTGCGCAAAGTAGCCAAGGAGATGGCGCACCATTTTCCCAAAAGCTTCGAACAAGCGGCGCGCCGGGCCGAGGAATACGCCCGCGGCTTCGTTACCGGCGGCACATTGTTCGAGGAAATGGGGTTCTATTACATCGGCCCGATCGACGGTCACAATATCGACCATCTTTTGCCGGTGCTGCGCAATGTGCGCGACAGCAAGCAATCGGGTCCGGTGTTGGTCCACGTGGTCACGCAAAAGGGCAAGGGGTTCGAGTCCGACCGTGGCGCCGGCGAGAAATACCATAGCGTCGCCAAATTCGATGTGGTCACCGGCACCCAGAACAAATCGAAGCCGAAGGCGCCGAGCTATACCGCTGTGTTCGCCGACAGCCTGATCGCCGAAGCCGAAAAGGACGACCGCATCGTCGCGATTACCGCCGCGATGCCGTCGGGCACTGGCCTCGATAAATTTGCCAAGCGATTTCCCGAGCGCTGCTTCGATGTAGGCATCGCCGAACAGCACGGGGTAACCTTTGCCGCCGGCCTGGCATCCGAGGGCTACCGGCCGTTCGCGACGATCTATTCGACCTTCCTGCAGCGCGCCTACGATCAGATCGTGCACGACGTCGCCATCCAAAGCCTGCCTGTGCGCTTCGCCATCGACCGTGCCGGTCTCGTCGGCGCCGACGGCCCGACCCATCATGGTTCGTTCGATATTGCTTATCTCGGCTGCCTGCCGGGCTTCATATTGATGGCGGCGGCCGACGAGGCGGAACTGGTGCATATGGTGGCGACCGCCGCGGCCATCGACGACCGGCCGTCGGCGTTTCGCTATCCGCGTGGCGAAGGCGAGGGCGTGGAACTGCCCGCCGTCGGCGTGGCGCTGGAAATCGGTAAGGGCCGGATTGTCCGCGAGGGCACCACTGTGGCGCTGCTATCGTATGGCGGGCGCTTGGGCGAGTGCCTGAAGGCCGCCGAAGAACTGGCGACGCACGGCCTGTCAACGACGGTTGCCGATGCCCGTTTCGCCAAACCGCTCGATGAAGATCTGGTGCACGGCTTGGCGCGCGAGCACGAGGTGCTCATTACCGTAGAGGAGGGCGCGATCGGTGGCTTCGCGACCCAGGTGATGACCAGCCTGGCGCGCGGCGGTTTGCTCGATAGCGGCCTAAAATTCCGCCCTCTGACCATTCCCGACCAGTTCATCGATCATGATTCGCCGGCCAGTCAGTATGCCCAGGCGGGCCTGACAGTACCCGGCATCGCCGCGACCGCATTGTACGCGCTCGGCCGCGAAGACGAGGTCGTGCCCGCGCGGGCGTAATCCGGATTGATACGCTTCAGCCTGCTGGGATGTGCCATTGGCTGCCGTGCGCGCGTTCTGCGACGATTTCTTCCACCAGTTCGACCAACCCGCTCACCGCCGGTGCGCCGGCGCGGGCGCGGTTGACGCCGAGCGTCCAACCGAGACGGAGATCTGAAATCGGCGCGCCGCTCATTCGTCCGGCCGCCATCTCGGCACGTGCCGCGCAGTGGGGCAGGAGCGTATAGCCGAGCCCGCGGCGCACCAGTTCGAAGGCCAGCGGTTGACCCTCGACCTCCAGCGCCGCGCTGAGCGACAGGCCGGCGCGCGACAAGACCGCCTCGATCTTGCTGCGCACGTGGTTTTCGGGGGCCAGCATGATCATCGGCACGTCGGCCAGGTCGGCCGGCGCCACCGGTGCATCGAGCGACAGGCCGGCATCTTCGGGGCCGACAAGATAGATATCCTCCTCGATCAATGGAGTCAGGGCGACGCCTGGCATTGCACGCGGCTCGATCAGAATAGCGGCGTCGAGCCGGCCCTCTTTGAGCAACGCCTCGACAACGTGGCCGACCGCCTCGTGAACCCGGAGGAACACCTTGGAGAATCGCTTACGGTAGGCTTCGACCAAGTCGCCGGACAGCACGTAGATCATCGAGGTCGGCAACCCCAAGGTTACCGTGCCGGTCGGATCGCGGCCGGCCGACGAGACGGCGGCGCGCGCCTGTTCGACGGATGCCAGGATCGACTGGGCCCGGTCACGGAACAATTCACCGGCCTCTGTTAGGGTCACTCCCCGCCGGTGGCGGACGAACAGTTGTGCCCCGACATCTTCTTCGAGCAATGCCATCTGGCGGCTCAGCGCCGGCTGGGCGAGATTTAGCTTGGCGGCCGCTTGACTGAGGTTGCCGGTTTCCGCCACCCGTAGGAAATTGCTCAAGACTCGCGTGTCCATGGCCGGTTCCTGATATCGAAAAATTTGATGTAATCTATAATTAACATATTCTTTCGCTATAGCACCGTACCGAATAAAGTTCTCTGCGTTTATGGGCCGGGTCTGTGCGAATGTCGGCCGTGGGGAGGAGGGTCGATGAGGGAGACCAATCAAAGCCTGATCCTGGTTCCGGGACTCATTTGCGACGACGAGGTATGGGCGCACCCCCAGAGCCACCTGTCGGACGTCGCCGACTGCCGGATCGTACCCGCCGATGAAGCCGACACCATGCAGGAGCTGGCGCGCGCCGTTCTCGAGAGCGCACCCGACACGTTCGCCATCGCGGGTTTTTCAATGGGCGGTTACGTCGCGTTGGAAGTTTTGCGCCAGGCGCCCGATCGCGTCACCCGTCTCGCCCTACTGGATACCTCCTCGCGCGGCGACACGCTGGAGAAGGCGGCCGGCCGGACCGCAGCGATTGCCGATTGCGAGGACGGACGCTTCGACGATCTGCTCGACCGGTTCGTCCCGCTGCTGTTGCACTCGGAACGGATGTCGGAACCGCTGGCGGCGCAGGTTCGCGCGATGGGTCATAGGGTCGGTCCGGCGCTGTTCGCGCGCCGCCACCGGGCCATGCGCACGCGCACCGACGGGCGAGATCTGCTGGCGGGTTGCGAGATTCCGGTGCGGGCGATTGTCGGCCGGTCGGATGCGCTGACGTCGGTCGAGGAACATCAGGAAATTGCCGATTTGGCGCCGCGGGGGCGACTTTCGATTGTCGAGGATTGCGGGCACATGCCGCCCTTGGAGCGGCCCCAGGCAGCCACCGCGCTGCTGCGCGACTGGCTGCTTTACGACTGAAGGGTCGCTGACGGAATCCGGGGAAATAAGGGAGAGGATGCGTTCATGTCCTATCGTTTGGCCGTCGATATCGGAGGCACCTTCGTGGACGCCATTGTGTTCAATCCGGAGACCGGCGCGTTGCGGCTGGAAAAAGACTTCACCACGCCCGACGACGCCTCGCGCGGCGTGCTGAGCGCGATCGAGCGGCTCGAGGTCCGGTTGGCCGAGGTCGAAACCTTTGTGCACGGCACGACATTGGGTCTCAACACCGTTCTGGAGCGCACGGGCGCGCCGACCGGCATCATCACCAATGAAGGCTTCGAGGATATCTTCGAAATGGGCCGCTACGACCGGCCGCGCGAGAAGATGTACATGCTGACTTATGACGATCCGCCCGTTTTGGTGCGCAAGCGCTACCGGCTCGGCGTGCCGTGCCGTCTGAACGCACAGGGTGACGAGCTGGTCCCCCTCGACGAGGATGCGGTGCGCGCCGTGGCGAAACGGCTGGTCGAGGAGCTGGGCCGCACGTCGATCGCGGTCTGCTACCTGCACGCCTACCGCAACCCTGAGCACGAACAACGGACCAAGGCGATCGTCGAGGAAATGTATCCCGACGTTCCGGTATCGGTGTCGTCCGACATCGTGCGCGAATACCGCGAGTACGAGCGTACCAGCACGACCGTCGTGAATGCCTATGTGAAGCCGATTTTCCGCACCTACATTGCCAGGCTGGAGGAAAACCTGGCGCGTGCCGGCTTCGACGGCGCGTTCTACGTCACCCGGTCGGGCGGCGGCGCGCTGCGTGCACACGATTCGGCCGAAGTGCCCGTGCATACTATCTTTTCCGGTCCCGCCGGCGGCCTTATCGGCGCGGTCGCGCTATCTGAGCTGACCGGACGGCCCGATCTGATCGCCGTCGACATGGGCGGCACGTCGACGGATGCCTGCGTCGTTCACGGCGGTGCGCCATCGCTCAAGTACGAAGCGGCGCTGGAACGCTTGCCGCTGATGATCCCGACTTACGACATCAACACGATCGGCGCCGGCGGCGGCTCGATCGCGCGCGCCGAGGACGGCCTGCTGCGGGTCGGTCCCCAGTCTGCCGGCGCGTCGCCCGGACCCGTCTGTTACGCGCGCGGCGGCACGGCGCCGACCTTTACCGACGCGGCGTTGACCATGGGGTATCTCGATCCGGCGCGGTTTCTCGGCGGCGCGATGACACTGGATGCCGCCACCGCCGAGGCGGCCATAAAGACGCAGATCGCCGACCCGCTCGATCTGAGTGTTGCCGATGCCTGCCGCGGCATCTTCGAAGTATTGCTGGCCAAAACCGTCAGCGCGGTCCGCGAGATTACGGTCGAGGCCGGCCTCGACCCGCGCGAGTTCGCCATGCTTGCGTTCGGCGGCGCCGGGCCGATGTTCGTACCGCTGGTCGGCCGCGAACTCGGCGTCAAGGAAGTGATCGTGCCGCAGGCGCCGTCGGTGTTTTCCGCCTGGGGCATGCTGATGACCGATATCGTTCAGGAATACGGTCAGACGGTGCTCACACTGCTCGACGATCTCGATATGGCGGGCCTCGCCGATGCGACCCGGCAACTGGAGAGCCAAGCGCAGGCCGGCCTGACCGACGGCGGCTTTGCAGCCGACCGCCAGTTGATCGAGCGGGCCGCAGAGATGCGCTATTTCGGCCAGGAACACAGTCTCGAAGTGTCGATCGACGGCGTGCTATCGATCGAGGAACTGCGGACCCGCTTCGACGAGGCGCACCGTCGCCGCTACGGTCATGCGATGGAAGACCCGGTGCAGTTGGTAAATTTGCGCGTACGCGGGATCGGCCGCGAGAGCAAACCCGAATTGCCCAAGGTGCCGGCGCGTGCGGGCAAGGCCGGGCCCGTTCCCACGGGCACCCGGCAGGCTTACTGTTTTGCGCGGGGCGGCGACGCCGCGTTCAGGGTCTACGACAGAAACGACCTGCGCCACGGCGATGTGGTTGCCGGTCCCGCCATCGTCGAAGAAGCGACCACGACCATCGTCTTTTTCTCCGACCAAGCGGCGCGCGTCGATGAATTCGGCCAGCTCGTCATCAGTCGGGAGGTTCAGGCATGAACCCGCGCAACGATATTCCCCACGCGCCGGAGACCACCGCCGCCCGCGCGCAGCAGGAACATCGGGCCGTCGACGCCGCGACGGTCGAGGTCATCCGGCACTATCTGGTGTCGGCGGCGAGCGAGATGGAGCGCACGTTGGTGCGCACGGCCTATTCGACGATCATTTACGAGATCAATGATTTCGGCCTGTCGATCTTCGACCGCGATCTTAATCTGTTGGCCGATTCCACCGGCCTGCCGGTGTTCCTCGGCGCCAACGAATACGCCGTCAAAAAGACCTTCGAGCTGGGCTGCTTCGACGATCTGGGCCCGGGCGACGTGGTGATGATGAACGTGCCCTACATTACCGGTGCGCACACCAACGACGGCGTTCTGGTCAGCGGCGCGTTCCACGACGGCAACCTCGTCGCCTACACATGCGTGCGGGCGCACTGGACCGACATCGGCGGCAAAGATCCCGGCTATATCCTCGATTCGACCTCGATCCACCAGGAGGGTCTGATGATTCCCGGCATCAAAATCTTCGAGGCCGGCGAACCGAACGAGGCGGTCTTAAAGATCATGCGGGCCAATTCGCGCGCGCCCGTAACCATCATGGGCGACATGAATGCCGAGGTTGCGTCCTTGCGGATCGGCTGCCAGCGCATCGAGGAGCTTTACGCCAAGTACGGCGAGGCAACGGTCGAGGGCGCGATCAGCCGCTTTCTCGATGTCGGCGAGGAGCAGGCCCGCGCTGCGCTGAAGGACCTGCCGAAGGGCCGCTGGGAGGCCGAGAACTGGATGGATAATGACGGCGTCGACTTGGACCGGCTGGTCCGCGTCCACGTTGCGGTCACCATCGACGACGACGGCATGACCGTCGATTTCACGGGTTCCGACGACAAAGTTCGCGGGCCGATCAATCTCGCCATCGGCATGACCCAAGCGACCTGCCGTATCGTCTTCAAGTCGCTGACCACGCCGCACGAGCCGACCAACGGCGGCCAGTTCCGCCCGCTCAAGGTGATCGCGCCGGAAGGCAATTTGTTCCACGCGGTCTATCCCTCGCCGGTGTTCACCATCTGGGCCAGCGTGATCGGCATGGAGACAATCTATAAGGCGCTGGCCGAGGCGATGCCCGAGGCGATCCCGGCAAGCTCGGGCGGCGATCTCGGCGATCCGGGCTTCTATGGCGTCGAGCCTTACACGAGGCGCCAGGTCTGGCATCAGACCAACGCCGGCGTCGGCTGGGGTGCGCGCGTCGATTGCGACGGTATGAACGCGGTTCACCACATCTCCCAGTGCACCCTCAAGAACGTGCCCGTGGAAGTGTTGGAATCGCGTCTGCCGGTGATGGTCACGCGCTCGGGTCTGCGCCAGGATTCGGGCGGACCCGGGCGCAACCGGGGCGGGCTCGGCACCGTCCGCAATTTCCACTTCCTCGATTCCTTCGGGGCGCTGACCATCCTGAAGAAATCGAAGACGCCAGGCTGGGGGCTCGAAGGCGGCGAACCAGGGCCGAAGAACGTCGCCATCCTGAAACCCAATACCGACGATCCCGACTGGAAGGAGCGTTGGCAGCGCGACGTGATCGTCTACTCCGACAACGATGCGGTGTGGGGCAACACCGACCCGGCGAGGAAGCACGCGGGCATGTACCGCGGCGAATTCGGGCCGGGCGACGAGATCCTCTACCTCGCCGCCGGCGGCGGCGGCTACGGCAAGCCCTTCGAGCGCGACCCCGAAAGTGTCCGTGACGACGTTGTCGACGGATATGTCTCGCGCGCCGCCGCGCTTGCCGACTATGGCGTGGCGCTGACCGACGAACTCGAGATCGACTGGAATGAGACAAAGCGCCTGCGCGCGTAGCGCCGTTCGTGCTAAGCCGCTTACGTGGCAAAACACACCGGACATAGCCGGGCGGGTTCCCGCGCCGATGTAACGCTCGTCGATCGCGGCTTGGTCGAGAGCCGGACCCGCGCCCAGGCGCTGATCCTCGCCGGTAAGGTCTTTTCCGGCGAGCGCCGCGTCGAGAAGGCCGGCGAGAGCGTGCGCGACGACGCGCCGCTGGAAGTGCGCGGCCAGGACCATCCCTGGGTCAGCCGCGGCGGCCTCA
>JAPUHN010000309.1 GCA_027297685.1 Alphaproteobacteria bacterium
CCTCGATAAAGGCACGTCGCGGCTCGGCCAAGGGCCGATCGCCCACTCAACGTTGGTCGAAATCGAGAAATATGAAGGCGCCTTGCCCCCGGTGACCGCGTTCAAACCGCCACCAATTGTCGAACGCTAATACTTACGAGAAGAATTAGGATGGAGGCGTGGTGTCTCGGCCGTTCAAAAATTGAACCGATTATACAGGATCAACACATGACCGCTGTTGTCCGTCGTCGTGCGGCTAATGTTTTCCGCGTCGATGAAGTTCAGGCTCCCGGTCACGTTCCAACCGGGCGCGACGGCATAATCGGCATCGATGGACACGACCGAGTTCTCGGTATCCGACAGTCCTGAAACATTGCCCAGGGTGGCTTCATAGTATCCGACCGACACCCCCCAGGGACCGCTGGTGTAGCCCGCGCCGACATTCCACCATCGACCGGCGTCTTCGCCGAGCGCCTGGCGGACGCTGGGAATATCCGCCTCATTCAAATCGACATACCCGGCGCCGAGTGTGGCGCCGCCATAGCCGATAGTTGCTCCAATACCGAGTGTTTCAACATCGCCAACCGATGTGCCACCAGTGCTGTTGCCGGATGATGAGGTGTTCGGTTCACCATCGCCGAATTCGCCGAAAATCGAAAGTACGACGCGCAATCCGTTGTAATTGGCAACATAGTTGGCTGCCAGCGCGACGACGTTTTCAAAGTCACCGTCGTCGTCTTGCTCGCCGAAGCTCGCGCCTTGCAAACCTGAATCCGGCGTAAACGATGCGCCCACTTGGAAACCGGCGATCCGCGGCGAGAAGTAGGTTATCTTGGTAGCCTTGCCGGTATTGTTGTTCTGCGCGCCGATCCATGTGTCGCCGAAGTTAAATTCGTTGCCGACCTCGCCATCCCAGCCCTGTCGCCCGACCAGGGCATCTTCACCGGCGACGAACATACGGTCGATCGCATCGTCCTGGTCGCCCAACTCGAGCCGGCCCAGATTTTCATCGTCGATGAAGGCATAGACTTCGTTGGCGTTTGTGGTGTCGTCGGTGTTCACATTGAGGATAATTTCGACACCGTAGAGGATACCGTTGTCCGCCGTGTTGCGCGCTTCGAGGCCTATCTCCGCTTCGCCGCTGCGGAAGATGTAGCCCCTCCCAAAGCCGGAACTCACGTCTTCGTCGCGAAGGGCGATATGGAAGCGGTACTCACCGAATATCGATACCGCCAAATTATCGCCGGTACCGACGGTACCGGCGTCAACTGATGTGGGTGCCGCCAGCACGGCCGCGAAGATTGCGGTACTTCCCAGAAGGGTTTTGCGAATCACTTACGTTACCTCCGTGCCAAGTTCGAATGGCTGGTGACGATGGCTGGTGCGTTCGCAGCCACAGCGGTTTTGAAATTACCATTTATTGTCATATTTGTTTTCCTTTAACGTCATTTGCCAATTCACCGCCACACTTCTTGCAAACACCGTGCCATCAGGCCGACCATCGAATTTACGTTTGAATTCGTTTGGTTTTCACAAATCGGTCGGGCTTAGTCGCCGGTGTTCTGACTAAATTATGTGCAATGAGCCTAATTGTTGGTCGCGGTGCGCCGGCGACCCGAGAACCGGGTCGCCAAAGACGTGACGGCATTGCAATCCGCCAACAAATAGGCGTGCAAGCTGTTTTCGCGTTACACTAAATGGGGACCCGCACTGGCTCCCGTCTTTATTTGCTGAACAACCAGAAAAAATCGGGGGAGACTACGATGCTGTTCAAATGCGCCACCCATGCGCCAGCGGCCGACCATGGCCACAGCCACACCGTAAAAAGCGGGCGCAAACATCTAACCGTCGACATCCACTGCCATGTGCACGTTCCCGAATGCGACGCCATGGTGGACGGCAAGTGGACGATCGAGCAAATACCGGTGATCCACTTCGCCAGCGACCTGACACGCAAGCTGAATGTCGAGCAGAACGAAATCTTGATGCCCAAGCTGACGGACCCGGAACTGCGCATCGCCGATATGGATGCCTGCGGCGTGGACGTGCAGGCGATATCGCCCTCGCCGTTCCACTATTCGTACTGGGCTGAGCCGGAACTGGGCCGCGATGTGGCGCGCTTCGCCAACGACCGGGTCGCCGAGCTGGGCGCGAAATATCCCGACCGCTTCGCGCCGATGTGCACTGTGCCACTGCAACACCCCGAGATGGCGGTCGCCGAATTGGAGCGCTGCCACAACGAGCACGGCATGCGTGCCGTCGAGATCGGCACCAATGTCGAGGGCAAGGAACTGACACGCGCAGGGCTGGAGAAATTTTTTGCGCGTGTCGAAGAACTCGACATGCTGATCTTCATGCACCCCCTCGGCACCACCGAGGGTGCCCGTATGAAGGACCACTATTTTACCAACCTGATTGGCCATCCGCTGGAATCTGCGCTGGCCATCGGCTTTCTGGTGTTCGACGGCTACCTCGAGCGTTATCCCGACCTGAAGGTTTGCGTCGCCCACGGCGGCGGGTACCTGCCCGGTTACTGGGGCCGCCTCGACCACCCCTACCCGACGCGCGAAGACGTGCACGGCGATTTGCCACATCCGCCCTCGTACTATCTGAAGAAACTGCACTTCGACACGGTGGTTTTCACCGAGCTGCAGCTGCGCCACCTGATCGAGACGTGGGGCGCCGACCGCATCATGATGGGTACCGACTATCCCTATGACATGGCGGAGCCCGATCCCGTGGGCCATATCGATTCGGTTGAGGGCCTGTCGGAGGACGACAAGGCGCTGGTCTGGGGCGGCAACGCGGCGCGCCTGCTCAACCTCGCAGTCGAGGCAACAGCCTGAAGCAATTTCGGTAAAGGTTTATGCGGCTTTGGACAATTTCGCGAAGTCGAAGCCGGTGTCGTCAGCAAACGCGGCAATTAAACGGCTAGTGACTGGCCCCGGCACATCGAGGCGCGGTTGGAAGCTGTCGATTTCTCGCACCGGCATGGCGCAGATGGCGCTCGATGTCAGAAAATATTCTTCCGCCTGGCACACGTCGTACATGGTGAAGTCGCGTTCCTCGAGCGGAATGCCCAGACGTTCGCACAACTCGAACACGGCCTTGCGCGTCACCCCTTCCAGAATGTTGCGTTCCGGCGGCGTCCACACCGAACCATTGCGCACAATAAAAAAGTTGGCGACCGAGTTCTCGGCAACATTGCCCCGGATATCGAGCATTAGCGACAATGCGTCGTTCGATGCGGCATCGAGTTCGGCCAGAATCTGGTTCATCTTGCTGGTTACCTTGGCCCGCGCCTCGATGCATTCGGGCGGATTGCGACGGGTCGCGGTAACCGACAAACGCACACCGGACGCCTGGTTTGCAGCGATGACCCCTACATCGGCCGGACGGAAAAAGATCATCACGGTGGCCGACTGAGCGGCGAGCGCACTCATCGAGTTGGTGTCCACGCCGCGGGTAACCCAGTGCCCGACGCGGTACATGCCGCCGGGTTCGAGCCGCTGCGCATTGGCCGCCAATGCTTCGAGGGTCGCCGCCTCCATCGCCGCCTGATCCATACCGGGATCGATACGCACATAGCGCAGCGAGCGGTAGAGGCGATCTAAATGGTCGCTCAGTCGGTACAGTTTGCCGCTGAAGCAAGGCGTAATCTCGTAGACGCCGTCGCCCCACAAAAACCCCCGGTCGAACGGTGAAATGCGGGCGTCGGCGGCCTCGATGATGTCGCCGTTCAAGTAGATCAGCGGTTCGGATGACATGGAGCGGTCCACTTCGTTGGTCGTTTTCGACGCCACAGATTACGCTAGAAGGCGCCGAAGGAAAATGATGGCGTGCATGGCCACCGGCCTTTGTGTTTGAGTAGGCGGATTTTTTCCGGGGGAGACCATAATGGAACGCCGCCGCGACTTGCTGGCCATCGCGCTCGTCCTGGGGTTCACCGTTAGTTTTGCGCTGACCAATACCACGGCCGGCCTCGCCTTTATTGGCGGCAGCGACCCGCTAACGGTCGCGGATGCGCGGTTTACATTTACGGCGCTCGCGCTGGTGGTAATCCTATGGGCAACCGGAGCGCGTTTTTCGCTGCCCCGACGCGACGCCTATGTCGCCATCGCCTTGGGGGTGGTCACGGCAGTCTATTCCTTTGCGATTCTGAGCGCGATTGAAAAGCTCGGAGTATCGCTCGCGGTACTGATCTTTTTCCTGTTTCCCCTGTTCACCAGCCTGATTGTCGCGGTCATGGGCTGGGAGAAGCTAACCAATACGACGATGGTCGCTGCGGTCATCGCCTTCGCCGGCCTGGCGCTGACGCTTGGCGTCGACAGTGAAAACCTGGCGGTCAACGGCATAATTTACGGTCTGATCGGCGCGTTCGGACTGGCCGTTGTATCGGCGGTCAGCAGCCGCGTCATCCGAAGCGGCGACTCCCGCCCGGTGACCCTCTACATCGTGACCACCGCGGCGATCGTGTTCATCGCCCTCAGCCTGTTTCGGGGCGATTTCCAGCTGCCGCAAACGAGCGAAGGCTGGGTCGGCTATGTCGGCACTTCGGTGTTCTACGCCATCGGCATCATCATCTATTTCGCCACGATCGCGTTTATCGGACCCGCCAAGACGGCGCTGTTCTCCTACGTCGAACCACTGTTTACCATGGCAGCAGCGTTTGTGTTCCTTGGCGAACTTCTGTTGCCGCTGCAAATCGTCGGCGCGCTTATCGTCGTCGGCGCCCTCGCCGCGGCAGGCCTGGCGGGGCTGCGGAAGCGATGAACGCTCTGCAAACGGGCGGTATTTAACCGATATGGGCGGTCGATGATATTTCGATCAGAAACTCCGGTTTCACCAAATCGGCCTTGATGCAATAGCGCGCCGGCGGGTTGGTGCCGAAATACTCGGCGTAGACCTCGTTCATTGCGGCGTAGTTGGCGAGGTCGGTTAGAAAAATCTGGTTGAAAGCAATGTCGCCGACAGACCCACCCGCCGCCTCGACCACGCTTTTTATCGATTCGATGACCCGGCGGGTTTGCGCCTTGATATCGCCTTCCCCAACGGTGTTGCCGTCGCCGTCCATCGCCAGCACGCCCGACACGTAGACCGTGTCGCCCACCTTCACGCCGGGCGAATAGGGCGCCAGGGGTGGCGCCGAACCCGCCGGGATAATTGCTACATGTGCCATTGTTCTCCTCCTGTTATTTTTTCTGGAGAAACCCCAGAACGAGTTCGTTGAATTCTTGCGGTACCGTTTTCGAGCATGCGTGCCCGCCATAGTCCACCAAGATCAGTTCGGCGGTTGGTATCTTCGCCGCCAATGCTTCGGAAAAATAAGACGGCGTCTGAGTGTCGTCCTTCGAGCAAATCACCAGGGTTTTTGTCGAAATCCGGCTCAACTGGTCGCGCCGGTCGAAATTCTGCACCGCCTCGATGCGGCTGGTCATGACATCGACCGGCGCCAGCATCTTCATCTGCTCTGCTTGTTGGCGCTCGAGCTTGTCCGCGTTTTCGACGATCCAGCGGGGTGGATACAACATCAGGCTGCTCATATCGCCGTAGAGAGCGGGCCCCTGTTGCTCGAGAATAGAGCGGCGAATACGCCACACCTTCGAGCGATAGTGGTCGCCGTGGGTTGTGCTGGCGTAGATCACCAGCCTAGCCAGCCGGTCGGGGTTCTCGATAGCAACGATCTGAGCGATATTTCCGCCGGTCGAATGGCCGAGCAAATCGACCCTGTCGAAACCGATCGCATCGAGCAGCGCCAGCAAGTCGTCGCGCAACTGCTCGATGCCGCTAACCAGGCTGTGGTTGGAGCGGCCGGTACCGCGTTGGTCGTAGGTGATCACCGTGTAGTGCTGCGAGAAAAAGCCTACCTGCTCTTCCCAATAGTTCGCTGTACCGCCCATGCCGGCAACCAGCACCAACGGCGAACCGTCGCCGGTAATTTCGTAATACTGCTGAATACCGTTCGCCGAAACGACAGGCATCAGCCGTTCCTCGCCGCCATCTGGACCACCACTGAATAAAGCCTTGGGTTACGCCGGCGGCGGGTCGAACGGCATTAATTCGCCGAATGCGTTGGCAACGTCGTCGCCAAATTCCTTTGCCACGCGTTCCCTGACCGAGTTGGGCATCGACACGTCGTCGCGTTCGACCGGGCCAGTGAGGACAGTGAGCTGAAAAGCCGTGTCGTCGCCGACGTTACTGAATTCGCGGTAAATGCCCGGTGGACACGAGAACACGTCCCACTTGTTGAGCGTTCTTTTATGAATGATCGGCTCGCCGATCCGGTATTCGATCGTGCCCTGCAAAACTATAAAGGTCTCATAGGTATGATTGTGGGAATGCAGACAAGGGCCTTGCCCCGGGGGCATCTCCGAAATGAACATGGTTGTCCCTTCCGCACCGATAATCGGTGCGTCGCTGCCGAAGGGGCTCTTGGTGTCTTCCAGAATGACCGCCTTTATCGTCTGGGCGAAAAAAATCTCCCACGCTTTTTGCGGAACCCAAGCGAGATCGTCGGTCGTCGACATTGGTACGAGCTCATTGAACCGTCCGATTCGCGCATCAACCTCTTCGGCGGTCGGCGTATAAATTTCGTATCCCATCGAAATGTTCCTCCCGTTTCATTCGTTATTTTTATCGACCGGAGCATATCCCAACCGGTTCCGATCTTTAAGCGGGGAAATAGGCGCCGAGCCAGTCGCGCAAGGCTTCGCGCGGGCGCGTATTGCCAACCGAAAACGGGAAATGATCGACACCAGATAACAGCAACAAGTCGGTCGGTTGGCCGGCATGGGCAAACAATTGCAGCGACTGATCCGTCGGCGTTACTGAATCGTCGGCTGCGTGGAATAACAGCAATGGGCGTGGCGCAATTTTGCCGACGACATCATTGGCGCGAAAATCAAACATGCTCTGCGCCGTCTCCGAGGGGAATTCCATGATGACATTTTCACCCATATTGCCGCGCAGATGCTCCGGGATCGGTACGATGTCCCAGCGCGCCATCATAAGATCGGGCTCGCCGGCATCGCGCCGGCGTTTTCCTTCGGCCAGACTTTCTGTGAACTTCGTCCAAGCGTCGCCGGGGTGCTGTAGCTGGAACTTAGTATCGCCATCGCCCCAGCCACACGACGAAATGACCGCGGCGATTCGCTCGTCGACACCGCCGGCATACGCTGCAACGGCGGCGCCAAAACTGTGACCGATGACACCGATACGCTCGGGATCGACACCGTCTTGCTGAGCGATCCAGGTCACCGCGTTTTGCGTGTCCGTCACCTGGTCGAGGCACCGTATAAGACCGCGCTCACCTTCGCTATCGCCGCAACTACGCATATCGAAGCGCAGCGCTATATAGCCCCAGTCGCAGAACATGTTCGCCATGATCTCCGGTGTCGAGCCGTCCTTGCTGGTGCCGAAACCATGCAGCACCAGCAGCGCCGCGCGCTTGTCGCCGGGCGCCATATCGGCCGGCGTATGCACAACGCCGGCAAGTTTGAGGCCGTCGGACATGAACGTGACAGACGTTTCCATTTTTCGTATTCCTTAGAGTTCGTCGCGATTAAAACTGCGCGGAGACGCTGGGATTTCGGGCCGCCGCACGGCTGGCCAGGGCAACCGACAGCATACCAAGTACGGCAAACAGGGCAACAAGCGCAAAGGTCGTCGTGTAGGATCCAATGGCGACAAAGGCGAGCGAGAATACCGCCGGGCCGACGATAACCCCACCATAGGTCGGCGCCGTGACGCCGCCGATCACCGTTCCCAACTTTCCCTGCGGTGCGTAGCGCGCCGCCTCGACTTGAAATACCCCGGTCCAGCCCAGTGCGTTAATGCCGAATAGGGTGAACAGGATTAAAATGGCAAATGTGCTCCATGTTTCTGAAATCGCCATCACCAACAGTGCGCCGGTAACACAGGCTCCACCTATGATGAGGAGAACGACAAGGCCATGGCCGAGTCGGTCGGCGATCCATCCCCAGGCGACCCGTCCGACAACGCCCGCGGCCTGAACTAGGGCGAGAACCGCGCCGGCCTCGATCAGGCCGAACCCAGCGTCGGTTACCAGTAATGTCACCACGAAAGTGGCCAGCGAAAGCTGCACAGCTGCATAGAAAAATCCGCTGACCGATAGCCAGCGCAACGGCGGCGACCGCCACACTATGGATAGGGCGTCGAACGGCCGCTCTTTGAACCGGGCCGTCGGATCGCGGTCGGCGTCCCACGCTGTGCGCAGCGGCTGTATTAGCAGCGCCAGCATAAAACAGGATATCGCGGCCACAGCGGGCGCCCATTGCCAGCCGAACGACTGACTGATCGGCGGTGCTGTTAGCCCGGCCAAGACACCGCCAATCGGCACGCCGGTCTGCTTAATCGAAAAAATCAGGTTGCGCCGGCCTGCCGGCATGATCCGCAGCAATAGTTCGGAGGCCGCCGGGTTGGTCATGCCGTAGCCGAACCCGATGACGATCGAGCCCGCGGCGACGGCGGCGAGCGAGGGTATGACCGCCAAGCCAGCGCCGGCCGCGCAGAACATCAGGCTCGCCTGGCTCACCCGAACCGGTCCCCAGCGGCGCAGCTGAAAGCCGGCGACTGTCGACATCACTGCGCCGCCGAAATAGATCAGGCTCACTTGAAAGCCGACCAATTCGGGCGACACGCTAAGACCAGACGCCACATCCGGGGCGATGGCGGCCAACGACAATGTGGTAAAGGTGGCGAGAGCCTGAACGGCGATGGTGACCAGCAGGATCAGCCAAAGCCCAGCCTGCGAACCTTTGGTTTCGTTGGATTTCTTCATTGCCGCGCGCACGTCATCGTGGGACCGCCATAACGGTCGCGTGGCGCTTCTGCAACCCTTGGAACGTACTTAGAAAAGGCGACCGGGATCGGCCGCGCCGGGCTGCTCTAAAGTCGTCTGAGCTAAGCCGTGCGCTTCTTAAGCACGCGATAGCCGATGAGCAGTATTACAGCGCCGGCAACGGCCAGAATAACGCTCACTATATTGATACCGGTGACGCCGCCGAACCCGAGAACGCGGCCGACAAACCCGCCGATAACGCCACCCGCAATCCCAATGAGTGCGGTGACAACGATCCCACCGGGATCGGCACCGGGTAAAATGAATTTGGCGATAACACCCGCGATAAGTCCTAAAACGATCCAGGAAAGAATACCCATCTTTACCCCCATATAGACACGCGCCGTGGCGCCGTGCGGTGGTCACACTATGGGAAGATTGGGATTCGCGTCAAAGAAACGCGCGAGCGTCAACTATCGAGGCCAAGCACCCGGCGAAGGGTCTGAGCCAAAACCGCTTTACGGTGAGGTTTGCGCAGGAACGCTGCAACATTGCGATCGACGATGCCGCCGCTGACTTGCTTTTCCGCATGCGCCGACATGAGGACGACCTTGAGCCCGGGCCGCGCCGAGGCCGCATATTCGGCTAGGTCGTGGCCGTTCATTCGGCCGGGTAGCCCGATATCCGACAGCAACAGGTCGAACTGCGTTTTGCCGCCGACGACCTCGAGCGCTTCCTCCGCAGTGCCAAAATCGACCACGTGGTAATTGAGGTTTTCCAGGATCTGCCGTGTGATCTCGCGGAATGCCGCGTTATCTTCAACCAGCAGGATAGTTGCAACTGGTTTGGTTCGTTCATCCTGAATTTCGGCGCCCATCTCAGTGGGAATATCCGGAACGATCGCCGGGAAATAAAGTCTGACTGTTGTACCCTCGCCGCTCCCGGTTTCAATTTCTACGCTGCCGCCTGATTGTCGGGCAAAGCCGTAGACCATGCTGAGGCCAAGTCCACTGCCTTCACCGACGTCCTTGGTGGTGAAGAAGGGTTCGAACACATGTTCGAGCGCCTCGTCGTCGATGCCGGCACCGGTATCGCTCACCGATACGCCGACATAGTCTCCTGCTTCGAGTTCCAGATCTGCCGCGCGGTCACTATCGAGATGGGTATTTTCGACGCTTATCGTCAAGCGTCCGCCCGATGACATGGCATCGCGGGCATTGATCGCCAAGTTCAGGATGGCGTTCTGTAGTTGGACCCGGTCCACCGTGCAGCGCCACAGATTGCGGTCTGTGCTTAATTCCACCGCTATTTTTTCGCCCAAACTGACCGACATCAGCTCATTGGTTTCATAGATCAGTCGTCCGAGATCGATCTCTTCGGGCCGCAAGACCTGTTTGCGCGCGAAAGCCAGCAGATGTTGGATCAGGAACGCGCCGCGCTCCGCCGCACTGAAAGCGCTACGGATATAATCGAATACTGGCGCGTCGGCTTGGATTTGGTCTGCCAAATGGTCGGTGACCAATTCCAAATTACCTACAATGACAGACAATAGATTGTTGAAATCGTGCGCGATACCGCCGGTCAGCTGGCCGACAGCTTCCATCTTCTGTGCTTGAATCAGCATTTCCTCGGTGCGTTTTCGCTCGGTAATGTCGAAAGTCATGATTCCGACATTGATGTGCTCGCCATCACCACTATTGACTGGAAAAAAAACAGTATGCAGATCGTGCTCACTGCCATCGCCAAATATCGTCCGATACTCCGATTCCATGGCTTCGCCGCTGTCAATCGCGGCCTGCTGCGCGTGAAGAAACTCGGTATTATGCAGGTCTGGTACTACCTCCTCGAATTTTTTGCCGACGAATTCCTCGGCATCGATTCCAAAGCGTTCCGCGACCCGCCCATTGACGAAAAGTACGTTTTGATCGAGGTCCTTCAGAGTTAGGTCTGCGGGTAAATTATCGACCAGCGCGCGGAACTTAGCCTCGCTTTCGCGCAGCAACTGTTCGGCCTGTAAACGCTCTGTAACATCCGTTGAGATCGTGCCGATGCCCGCCGGCTGCCCCTCGCCATCGAAAATGGGGAACTTTGTCCGCTGCAATATGCGACGTCCGCGGCCAGGAACGTCGATGGAAAATTCATCATCGAAAATCGCTTTTTCACCGCTAAGTAGCTCGGCTTCGCGAACATCGGCTTCATGCCAGTCGTGGTCAGGCCACAGGTCCTGATTTGTGCGGCCGATCATATCGGTCACTTTGACGCCAAGTGTGTATTCACACGCCTTGCTGGCGAGCAGAAATTTTCCCTCGGCATCTTTCAGGGTAATCGTGACGGGCGAGTGGTCGAGTAAGGTGCGGAACCTGGCCTCGCTTTCGCGTTGCAATCGCTCGGCCTGTAGACGCTCTGTAACATCCGTCGAGATCGTGCCGATGCCCGCCGGCTGCCCGTCACCATCAAAAATGGGAAACTTCGTCCGCTGCAAAATGCGCCGTCCGTGGCCGGGAAAGTCGACGGAAACTTCTTCATCGACAACCGCTTTTTCGCCACAAAGTAACTGGGCATCGCTGGCATCGGAATCATGCCAGTCCCGGCCGGGCAACAGGTCCCAAATTGTGCGGCCGACCATATCGGCCACCGCAACGCCAAATGCGCGTTCGCACGCTTTATTTGCAAGCAGAAATTTTCCCTCGCCATCTTTCAGGGAAATCAAGTTGGGTAAGTGGTCGAGTAAGGTGCGGAACCTGGCTTCGCTATCGCGCAGCGCCCGCCGGTCGGCGACTTGGTCGGTGATGTCGGTACTGACGGACCCAACACCGACGATTTTACCCGCATCGCTGCGTACTGGAAATTTCGTGACTAGAACCGTGTGTTCCTTGCCGTCGACGAACGTCGTTGTAACTTCCTCCTGGATCGACTCGCCGGTCTCGATCACCCGTTGGTCCTGCTCGGCATACACATCGGCAAATTCCGCCGGCACTATGTCATGCACAACCCTACCGATAACTTCATCCACCGGTACACCCCAGAGGGCTTCGAAACCCTTGCCGACGAACTGGAAACGGCCGTCGAGCCCCTTGAGAATGACTATAGGACCAGCATTGTCGAGGACCGCGCGCAGTCGTGCGTGGCTCTCGCGCAGCGCCCGGCGGTCGGCAATTTGGTCGATGATGTCGGTGTTGATGGACCCGACACCGACGATATTGCCCGCATTGTCGCGCACCGGAAATTTCGAAACCAGCATCGTATGCCCGGTACCATCGGCGTGCGGTGCGATGGCTTCTTCCTGGATCGCTTCGCCGGTCTCGATCACGCGTCGGTCCTGCGCGGTGACAAAATCGGCAAATTCCTTCGGCACGACGTCATGCGATGTCTTACCGATGACCTCATCCGCCGGCACACCGTAGACGGTCTCGAAACTCTTGCCGACGAACTGGAAACGGCCGTCGAGCCCTTTAAGCAAAATTACTTCACTGGCGTTGTCAATAACCGCGCGCAACCGCGCATCGCTCTCATGCAGCGCTTGTTCGGTCTCTATGCGTTCCGTGATATCTTCAATAATTGCAACGCTAAACAAGAATTTCCCGTCCGAGTCCCTAACAACCGAGGAAGTCACGCTGGCCCTGAACCGTTCTCCATTTTTGCGCAAATATCGTTTTTCCAGACGGTTTACCGTCCTGCTCTCATCAATCAGCTCACAATAAGTTTCCCTGGCACGGTCGCGATCTTCAGGCGCGGTCAGCGTGTAAAGGTCTTGCCCGATGAATTCCGCGCGTTCATGGCCGAATAAACGGAGCAGCGCGGGATTGGCGTCGAGAAAGACTCCTTCGAAGTCAACGAGACCGATGCCCACGCCGGCTTCCTCGAACAACGCGTGAAAATTCGCCTCGCTTTCCTGTAGCGCTTGCTGTGTGGTGGCTTGGTTGGCGATATCTGCCAGTGGCAGAGACTTATCAATAGCCTCCGACAGGGTCAGTGAAACACCGCCCGACGGCAACGCCTTGCCTGCAACGTGCAAAGTAAGGTTATCCGATAGCGCCACGGTCTCGGCGACTCCGCCCTCCGACGCAACCCGCGCCAGCCATCCGGTAACAAGTTCCTCGGAGGCCGGGATGGCCCTTTTTGCCGCCTTCGGGCTCGCCCAATCGGACGGCAAGTCTAGCAGCCGGCAAAATTCTTGGTTATTCGCCAGCACCGATCCATCGCTACCGATGATGCACAAGCCGGTGTCGAGTTGTTCGAACGCTTCCGCGTACGGTGTGGTGTCGGGCGATGGCACACTGGCTACGAGTTTTAAATGGCTCATGCCTGCTCCTGAGCGTGTCTTTGCCGGCCAGAAAAGCGTGTGTGCAGAACTACTATTGTATTCATCTTGTTATATGTCTGTTTTCGATTCGCGGTTGGACATGCCGGTTTGTTGAAGTGCGGAACGGAGTTAAGGATTCTTAATTTTATGAGAAGAATGGTTAACAAACCGTTACCAGAGGGAGATTGGAATCCCCGTATTGCAAGGCACGGTTCTTACTGTCGCGTTATACTCCGCTGCCCGACATTGTTCCGACAAAGTCCACAATTGGTCGAAGACACCTCTCTGATCTATCGCTCGGCGCTTGACGGCGCGATTTCACGCACACAAAATCTATTTCATGAATGTGAACAAAGATGTCAAAACGGCGGGGCGCACGTTGAGCCTGTTCGAGGCGTTTTTTCAGCGCAAGGCTCCGATGACGTTGACCCAACTGGCGGCCGCCCTCGATGCGCCCATCAGCAGTTGCCACGGGCTGGTGCGCACCTTGAGTGCGCGAGGCTATTTGTACACCGCCGGGCAAAACCGCTCGATCTATCCCACCAAACGCCTGTTCGAAATCGCCCGCGAGATCGCCGAGCACGACCCCATTCTCGGCAGCGTTGGACCCATTTTGACGGACCTGCGCGATACCACCGGCGAGACCGTTCTGCTCGGCCGCCGCCAGGATGACGGCGTGCTCTATCTAGAGGTCGTCGAAGGCACCCATACCGTGCGCTATTCGGCGCGCAGCGGCGATATCAAACCGCTCCATTCCAGCGCCATTGGTAAAGCATTGTTGGGCCGGCTCGAGCCGGCCGATTTAGCCGAGACCCTGTCGCGGCTCGACATGGCCCGCTACACGCCCCACACCATCGTCAGCAAATCAGCACTGCAGGAGGAACTGCAGCGCAGCCGGCAACGCGGCACCTTCATTACCCACGGCGAAAACGTTGCCGATGTCATGGCGATGGCGATAACCGCAACGGTCGATGGCGAAGTGCTCGGTGTCGCCCTGGCCGGTCCGCTATCACGCATGGAAAGCAATGAGGCCGGCTACACGCGAAACCTGCTGGCCGCGCGCACGGCACTCGAAGCGCTGGGTGGCGCGGCGGCGCGTGCGACCGTCGCGGCAGATTAGCTGTAGGCTCGGTAGAGGCACAGAACGTATGACCCTGACCCAACCCTCGGCCCTGCCGGCCACCGATCCCAACGACTGGCGTGATGCGGTCTACGAGGTGTTCCGAGCCCATGCCATCCGCCAGGCGGTCTATGTGCCCGACGTTGGCCACACCAGGTTGATCGAACGCTGCCAC
Organism: Alphaproteobacteria bacterium; assembly: GCA_027297685.1. GTDB lineage: Bacteria > Pseudomonadota > Alphaproteobacteria > UBA6615 > UBA6615 > JAPUHN01. The sequence goes on from JAPUHN010000309.1 coordinate 14,378, forward strand.
GCCGACCCCGACATGCACACAGTGGTGCTCACTACCGAAGAGGAAGGGGTTGCCCACTTGGCTGGCGCCTGGCTCGGCGGCGACCGCGGCGTCATGCTGATGCAGTCGAGCGGCGTCGGCAATTGCGTCAACATGTTCTCGTTGATCGCCGCGTGCCGGCTGCCGTTCGTGACCTTGATCACCATGCGCGGCGAATGGGGTGAATTCAATCCTTGGCAAGTTCATATGGGTCAGGCGACGCCCGAGGTCCTGAAACTGTCGGGCTTGCTTGTCCAACGCGCCGACCACCCGGACGAGGTCGCCGAGATCGTCGAATCCGCGCTACAAACCGCCTTCGATAGCTCGCAAGGGGTCGCCGTGCTGTTGTCGCAACGGCTGACCGGCCGCAAAGACTTTACCGGTGAGGGTTGAGATGAACGCCACCGCCCTACTCGACCGCCGCCAAGTCGTCGCCCGCCTGCTCGCCGACCGGCGCGAATTGCTTGTTGTATCGGGTCTGGGATCCGCAACTTACGACTGCGCTGCAGCCGGAGACGACCCGCGAAACTTTTACTTGTGGGGCGCCATGGGCGGAACCGCGCCGCTGGCGCTGGGTCTGGCGCTCGCGCAACCGGACAAACCGGTGTTGGGCATTACCGGCGACGGCGACATACTGATGGGGCTGGGGGCGTTGTCGACGATTGGCGCGCAAGGCCCGGCCAATCTCGCCATCGTCATCCTCGACAACGAGATGTACGGCGAGACCGGCGCGCAGCCCAGCGCCACCGCCCACGGTACAGACCTTACAGCGATCGCCCGCGCCAGCCGCATGAACGCGGTCGACGAAATAACCGACATGGCGGGCGTCGACGCCCTCGCCGAGCGTCTCCACGCCGGCGGCGGGCCCCTGTTCGCCAATATCAAAATCGCGCCGGGCGAAGCCGAACGAGTTTTACCACCACGCGACGGCCCCTACCTGCGCAGCCGTTTTCGTGAAGCAGTCGTCGGGCAAGCGCCCTAACAACGAAAGAACGGGAGAAAATCAATGGCGGAAAAGGTTGGCATTCTCGGCCTCGGTCTCATCGGCCGTTTAACAGCGGAATTGATCATGCCCCACGGCTACGAATGCTATGCCGTGCGCCGGCCGAGCACCGAGGATTTCCCCGACTTGGGCGGCAATCTGGTCGATACGCCGCGCCAACTTGCCGAAGTATCCGACATTTTGCTCTCGGCGCTGCCGACGGTCGCCTCCGCCCGCGAGGCCTTCTACGGTGACGACGGGGTACTCGCCGGCGTCCATGACGGGCTGATTATCATCGAGATGAACACCTTCCCGGTGGCCATCAAGGAAGAGCTCAAGGAAGCGGTCGATAAAACCCCGGCGGTGATCATCGACTGCCCGATCAGCGGCACCCAACCGATCATCCGTGCCGGCAAGGGCGTGATCATGATGAGCGGCGACGAAGCGGCAACCGCCCGGGTCAAACCGATGTTGGAGCACGTCGCACCGAAGACCTCCTATGTCGGCGACTACGGCACCGGAATCAAATTGAAACTGATGATCAATTTCATGGTCGGCGCCAATACGGTGGCGCTGGCTGAAGGCATGCTGTTTGGCGCCCAGATGGGCCTCGACAACCAGACCATGCTCGATATCGTCGGCCCCAGCGCCGCCGGATCGACGGTCTTCGGCATGCGCGCCGGCATCATCGCCGAACGCAAGTGGCAGCCCTGCGCCGGGCCCAGTAAACTGTTGTGGAAAGACCTCGATATCGTCGAGGAACAGGCCGATGCGCTCGGTCTGTCGGCGCCCCTGTTGCGCATCTGCAATCAGTACTACAAGAAAGTCGCCGCCGCTGATCGGCTCGAAGACGAATGCGCCGTGGTATTCGAAATTCTCGAAGGCGAGATCAAAGCGGCGGCGGAGTAAACGCGGGGAGAATTCCGCCCCCACCCCAACCCTCCCCCATCAAGGGGGAGGGGGTTATGTCCGTGGCCGACGCTCGGTTCAAAGTCCTCCCCCCTTGTGGGGGAGAATTTAGGTGGGGGGTGGCGTAGAAAGACTCTTTCCGCGCAGCGAAAACTGCGGCGGTTTTTCGCGCTTACCCGTCACCGTCGTCGGGCGCCGTAGTGAGCTGGCGGAGCAGCGCCTGGTAGATTTCCTTCGGCGAGCGATCCAAGTCGGCGTCGGGCATGGCTTCCAGCAATTCCTCGGCACGGCGGCCGATCAAGCCGTGGACCTGGTAGCGGATGCGCGCCCGGCGCACCACGTCGGCATCGACGCGGTCTTGCCGCCAAGTGCGATGGGCCTCAATGGCCTCGTCGAGGGCGGCGAAACTGTCGGCGTCCCGGTTCGACGTCAGCAGCACTGGCGGCAACCAGCCTTCGGCGCCGCCATTGGACTGATGGGCCGCCTGATGCGCCGCCGTCGCGGCAATGTCGCCGGCCATGAGCTCGGCGCCGGGCAAGTCGGCCTTGTTAACCACATAGATATCGGCCAGTTCGAGCAGACCCGCCTTCATCGCCTGTACCGCATCGCCGGATTCCGGCAACAGCACCAAAACGACGGTATCGACGATGGCGCGGACCGAGTATTCCGCCTGACCGACGCCGACGGTCTCGACGATCACTTCGTCGAAACCGTGCCCCTCCATCGCCCACAGCAGATCGGCGGTGTTGTCGGCCAGGCCGTCATGGGCGCGTCGGCTCGGGATCGAGCGGATAAATATATTCGGATCGTCCGACACCGCGTCCATGCGAATGCGATCGCCCAAGATAGAGCCATGCGAGATCGGACTCGTGGGATCGATAGCGACAACCGCGACCCGCGCGCCGTGCTCGACCCGCCGGGACGCCAGGTGGCTGATCAGGGTGCTTTTGCCCGCCCCAGGCGCGCCGGTAACGCCAATACGATAGAGCGCTTGTTCGGGCAATTCACCTTGATGTTCGAGGCTCTCGGCGACCGTCGCGTTAGCGACACGCGACAGGGCGCGGCTCATTTCGCGCCGTGGATTGCGTGCAGGTCTACGCTGGGGATTGCGCCCCGGATTACCTTCCGCCGCGCTCATTTGGCGGCCGTTGCGACGGGCCCGGCCAGAACCTCATCACTGTGTTCGCCAAGCAAGGGCGGCAGCGTGTAGTGCGCCGTGTGATCGGACAGTTTAATCGGATTGCCGACGACGCGCAGCGGGCCGTCCGGGGTCGGGATTACCACCACCATATCCCGGCTCGCCGCGAGATCGCCATCGAGCGCCGACTCCAGGGTTTCGACGCCGGAGACGACGATGCCTTCAGCTCCTAGCAGATCGACCCACGTCGCCGTATCGCGGGTTTTCATTAATGCGGCGGTGGCAGCGATGACTTCGTCACGGTTTTCGGAACGCGCCGCCATGGTGGCGAACCTGGGATCGTCGACGCGGTCATCCCAGCCGACAATTGCGCAGAACCGGCGCCAGAACTTATCGGTGGAAATGAAAAGTACCGCGTAGCCGTCGCTGGTGGCGAACACCTGGGCGGGGACCATGTGGGGGTGGCCGCTGTTGGCAACGCGCTGCGGCTTGACGCCGTGGTTGAGATAGGCTGAAGCGAGGTAATTGAGTTGGAACAGCATGGTGTCGAACAACGACACGTCGACCTGACCGCCCTTGCCCTCGACAATCTTCGCCAGCAAGCCGACCGCGCCCATGATTCCGGTCGAGTTATCGACCGCCGAGTAACCGGCCTTGGTCGGCATGCCACCGGGTTCTCCGGTCAGCGCCATGACACCGGTCAGCGCCTGGACGATGTAATCGTAGGCCGGCTTGTCGGCATAGGGCCCGTCGAGGCCGAAGCCGGTCAGCGCCACACAAACCAGCTTGTCGTTGTGGTGCTTGAGGACATCGTAGGTCAGGCCGAATCGCTTGATTGTCGCCGGCCGCAGATTGGTGATGAGCCCCTGCGCCGATGCGGCCATTTCCGCCAGCCGGGCCTGGCCTTCGGCGGTGCCAAGATCGAGCACAATGCCCCGCTTGTTGCGGTTGATGCTGGTGAAATAGTCATTATAGGGCCCGGTAAAATTGCTGGTTATATTGCGGGCCATGTCGCCGCCCGGGGCCTCGATCTTGATCACATCGGCGCCCAGGTCAGCAAGAATCATGGCGCAAAACGGACCCGCGAGCACGTGGCCAACCTCGAGAATACGAATCCCCGATAACGGGCCGCTACTCACGCCGCCAATTCCTTATCGATCGCCGACAGTACATCGTCGATGGTCATCTCGGCGGTATAGATGCCGCACACGCCGGCAGCCTTCAGCCCCTTATGATCTTCGGCCGGGATGGTGCCGCCGATGAAGATCTTGATATCGCTCGCATCGAGAGCCTCGAGGCATTGCACCGTCTCGGCGACGATTTCCTTGTGACTGCCCGACAACATGCTCAACCCCACTGCGTCGACATCTTCGTCGACGGCGACGCGAGCAATATAGTCAGGGCTTTTGCGCAAGCCGGTGTAAATCACGTCGGCGCCAGCGTCGCGCAATGCCAGCGCGATGATCTTCGCGCCAACATCGTGACCATCGAGGCCGGGCTTGGCAATCAATATACGTTTTCCTTTTAAGCTCATGACTTTACGGCCTGTCTTTCACCTTTGACACAAACAAGAAAAACCGCCTCTCCTATGGGGAACGGGATCATTGGATCGCCTTATCACAACCTTACCGGCTCTTCGAATTCACCCCACTGGCCCTTCAGGGTCGCGACCATTTCGCCGACGGTGGCGTAGGCGTGGCAACAATCGATCAAGTACGGCACCAGATTTTCGCCATCGTCCGATGCCGCCTTTTCCAGCGCCGCCAGTGAGCTTTCGACCGCGGCGGTGTCACGCGTATCACGCACCCGCTCGAATTTTTCGATAACCCGCGCCGTCGCCTGGGGGTCGAGCTTGAACACCTCGCCAATGCCCTCGTTCTGGTCGTCGCGGCGGAAATAGTTTTGCCCGACAATCACGGTCTCGCCTGAATCGCCGGCGCGCTTTCGCTCGGATGCCCGCTGGGCGATCTTCATTTGCAGCCAGCCATCCTCTACTGCCTTCTCGACGCCCCCATATTCCTCGATTTCTTCGATCACCTGCATCATACCGGCTTCCATTTGGTCGGTCAGCCACTCGACATAGTAGCTGCCGCCCAACGGATCGACGGTCCGGGCGATACCGGATTCGTGAGCAATGATCTGTTGGGTCCTGAGCGCGATCTCGGCGGAATGTTCGGTCGGTATCTGGAATGCCTCGTCGAACGCGCAGGTGAAGATCGACTGGGCGCCACCGAGTACGGCGGCCATGGTTTCGGTGCCGACACGAACGATGTTGTTGTGCGGTTGCGCACCGATCAACGAGGAGCCGCCACAGACCACGCCGAAGCGGAACATCTGCGCCTTGGGATCCTCGACACCGTAGCGTTCCTTCATCAGCTTCGCCCACAGCCGCCGACCGGCGCGGAACTTGCAGATCTCCTCGAAAAAATCCATGTGGACGTAAAAAAAGAAACTGAGGCGGCGGGCGAATTTCTCGACTTCGCCACCGCGCCGGATCAGCTCGTCGGTATAGGCGAGCCCATTGGCCAGCGTGTAGCCCATTTCCTCTACCGCCGTGCACCCGGCATCGCGCACATGGGCGCCGGCGATTGAAATCGCGTTGAACCGTGGTGTCTGCTCGTTGGAGAACAGGATGGTATCGGCGATCAGGCGCATCGACGGCTTGACCGGGAAGATCCAGGTGCCACGCGCGACATACTCTTTCAAGATGTCGTTCTGGATCGTGCCGGTCAGCTTCTCGCGTGGCACTCCCTGCTTGTCGGCGACGGCGCAATACATAGCGTAGATGATCGACGCGGTTCCGTTGATGGTGAACGAGGTCGAAATGCCACCGACATCGATGCCATCGAATAAGAGCTCCACTTCCGCCAGGTTCGACAGCGATACGCCGACCTTACCCACTTCGGCCCGCGCCATCGGGTCGGTGGGATCGTAGCCACATTGCGTCGGCAGATCGAGCGCCACCGACAGTCCGGTCTGTCCCTGGTCGAGCAGAAACCGGTAGCGCTTGTTGGATTCCTCGGCGGTGCCGAAGCCGGAATATTGGCGGATCGTCCATAGCCGACCGCGAAAACCGGTCTCGAAAATACCCCGAGTGAACGGATACTGGCCGGGCTGGCCGATACCGGAGAAATCGACCATATCTGGCGTGACGACGACTGGTACTTCGATACCCGAGGGGGTGACCGGGTTGGGCTTGTCGGGCGGCGTCCGCTCGGTGGGTCCGTCTTGTTCGAGGTGGGCTTTCGTGGTGCGGCTCATGACATTAGTCCCGTGACGGCAAAACCTTTTCGGCGGCGACCCAATGATCCTCGTGAACCCAGGTGCCGACGAACATATTGGTTTCAATTTCCTGCATTGTCGCACGCGAATCGCCGCGCCGGTGGGCGTCGGCAAGCGCCTTGAAGACACGCATTACCTGCGGCGCCTGCTTACGCATCGGTACGAGAAATTCCTCGACCGCATCGATTAGGTTTTCGCCGTCGCCGGCAACCTTGTCGACCAGACCCATCGCCAAGGCGTCGGCGCTGGGCACCATCTCGCCGGTCACCATCAGGCGCAATCCGCGCGCCCGGCCGAGTAGCTGGAGTAAATCGGGACCGCCGCCCCACGCAGTCGATACCGCCAGCCGGCCTTGCACGAAACCGATCTTGGCGTGGCTCGCGGCAACCCGGAAATCGCAGGCGACCGAGAGCTCGGCGGCACCGCCGAACGTATTGCCGTTGAGCGCGGCGATCACCGGCACCGGGAAAGTGCGAATAGCGTTCAGTGCTGCCTTGGCATCGCGCGCCATTTGTTCGGCCTCGTCCTCGCTGCGCAGCGCCGCCAACTCGCGCAGATCTCCACCAGCGGCAAATGTCTTGTCGCCGGTCCCTGTCAGCACGGCAGCGAGCAACGTCGTATCGCCGGCATAGCTTTCGAACAACGCGCGCAGATCGGCCAGCAGCGACAGGCTCAAAGCGTTGTGTTTTTCCGGACGGTTCAATGTAGCGTAGAGAACCCGATCGCGAACCTCGACAAGGAGGTGGTTTTCACTCATTGCTGCCGCTTGCTCCCAAAGCCGTTAGCGCCGACACCGAATTTAATCATGGCGCCATATTAGCGCCTCGTGGCCGGACATTCTTCACATTTATGAAGTAATTTTTATATTTGTGAAAAATACCGAGTCAAGTTTTAATCAGGCTGAAACCCGCAGAAAATAAGGTAAATCAGTGCAACGGAGCGCCGATTTTCCGGCTGCCATAGCCCAAATCGACGCTTCGAGAGGACGTAAGAGGCGAATTTTCCAGCTTCCGCCGGAAATTGCCGAGCAATACTACTTGGTCGCCCCAAAGTTCGAATGCGCAACCACTTTCCACACAGCGTCGATTTTTCGGAATACCGTCAACCGCGGCGCGCGGCGCTTGACCGGCTTGCCATCGATCGTCTCGTCGATCCTAAGAAAATAGCGAACGACCATCACTTCGTCGTCGGTGGCGGTGACGACAAGATCTTCATGGGAAAAGTCCGGCCGCGCCGAAACTGTCCCGGCGCCTCGGTCTAAATAACCGTCACGGTCATAGCCGACGCCATTGGCGCGCATGATCTGATATTCCGGCGCCAGCATGGGCGCCAGCGTCCCCGGTCCCGCGAGCACCGCCTCGGTAAAAGCGACCAGCGCCGCACGTGCCGTTTCCGTCATGTCATCGGCAGCCGAAACCGCGTTCGCCGACAGTGTCACAACGGCTGATATGAATGCTGTAAACAGTAACCGACTAGCCAAACTTCTCATCTCGAAATCCCTCTCCTCAACGCTCGATAACCTATTAACGCGTGTCGACGCGCTGGCTCCTACACCTTCACCCCATCTATTCC
>JAPUHN010000031.1 GCA_027297685.1 Alphaproteobacteria bacterium
CTGGCCATGGACGGCGCAGTTGTAGCCGAGCTCTTCGATTTCCAACGCCGGGAAATTCTCATCGGTGACTTTGAGCTCCTGCAGCAGCACCACGTCGGGCTGGAATTGCCTCAGCCAGTCGAGCGCGTTGGGCAGGCGCGCTTTTATCGAATTAACATTCCAGGTAGCGATCTTCACGGGGGCGTTGCCTCGTTAGTGGACGATGTAAAACACCTCATCCAGAGCCTGTCGAAGGATGCGGTTAGTGAAGATCAAAGTGTACTCCCGATGCTTCGATAAGCGAACCATGCGGTAACGCGTGAGAGGCTAAAAGCTGCCGCCGCGCACGAAGCGCGCGATGCCTTCGGCGACCTCGCTTTCCTGCCCGATATAGCCGTGCGGCGCGCGCCCCTGGCAGGCCTTGATTCGGCTTAGTTTCTTGCTGACGCCGGGTCCGCCGGTCACCATGGCCAGTTGTTCGCGGGCTCCGTTGGTCCGCTCGATGATCTTGCCGGCGAGACGCGGCGGGGTGCGAACGCAAGTGTCGGCGGCGTGTGCGATCACAAGGATCGGCATGCGAATTTCACTGAGGCGCAGATCGAACACGGTCTGGCCAACCCAGGCCTTTGACGTGCCCGCGCGGCCCAAGGTCAGTGGCGACGTGAGAACGACACCGTCGGGGGCGCCGGGCCCGCTGAGGCGCGAAGCAGCGTTCGCGGCCGAGATGGTGCCGCGGCTGGTGCCGACCAGAAAGACCGGGAGATTGGTGCGGCTGCGGACATCGGCGATCACCGCGCCAAGATCCTCCGCATGCTTCGGCGATGTGCGAAAGTCGCCCAGGCCGTCCTTGGTCCGGTAATCGGAGGGCGCATCGACGAGCGCGGTAAAAAGGCCGTTGTCCAGAAACAGCGCAAGCGAGCGGACTAGCGAATTGCCTTTGAATTTGCGGGGGCAGCCGTCAGCGTCGAGATCGAGCAAGCCCGATCCGCCCGGCAACAGGACGAGAGCGACCTGTGGCTTGGAAGGTTGTGCGGACTGTTCTGGGGCGGTTGGCTCCGCAAAACTGTAGGCGATGGTTTGTGCGCCGCGCGTCGTCAAACTGACGACTTCGCCGCAGATATCCTGGGCCGCGACGTGGCGCGGTTGTGCCGTAAGCCCGGCACCCAAGACGAGCCCGACAAGGACCAATTTTCCCAGGGCGACCAGGCCGGCCGCGCCCGCCGGCGTACCCGGTTGTGAGTGCTTGTTGACCGAATTCACGTTCGAGGGGCAATCTTCAAGGGGGCAAATTTCCATTGAGGAAACATGAAAAAGCCCGCTACAGGGCGGGCCGCAAACTAACATGGAGAGGGGAAACGCTAAACCGAAAAGCTGGCGCCGCAGCCGCACTGGGCGGTAGCGTTGGGGTTGGTCAGCTGGAAGGATGCGCCGCCGAGGCTCTCGACCCAGTCGAGCAGGCTGCCGCCGATCAGATCGAGCGAAGCGTCGTCGGAGACAACCGTAATGCCGCCGGTTTCGAACAACCGGTCGTCGTCGCCCACCGTGTCGTCGAAAGTAAAGCCGTAAGTGAAGCCCGAGCAGCCGCCGCCATTAACGTAGACGCGCAGCATCATGGTGCCTTCGCCGGAGGGCGCTTCGGCGGCGAGCAATTCGGCCACGCGTGCCACTGCGCTGTCGGTCAGCGTGATCGCGCGCGGCAATGCCTCATCGGCGGTCGGGGTCTCGGGTACGGTTTCTGTCATGGCAGAGGGATTTTGCCTGTGGCTGCGAAGTTTGAGCTAACAGCTATGTAAGAATAAGTGGGTATTTGTCAATTTTCCGTTGCAATAGGATGGCGCGCGCGTACTTTGCCGCCATGCCCGCAACCCAATCGCATAGCCGCCCGACCTCCCCGGCCACCGCCAACTATGGCCCGGTGCTGGCGCCCTATGCCTGCGATCCGGCGCTGAGCCGCGGCCGCCTGCACGACGAGCCCGAGAGTTCCTATCGCAGCGTCTTTCAACGCGACCGCGACCGGGTGATCCATTGCGGCGCCTTTCGGCGCCTCAAGCATAAGACCCAAGTGTTCGTTTATCACGAAGGCGACTATTACCGCACCCGGTTGACCCACTCGCTGGAGGTGGCGCAAATCGCGCGCTCGGTCAGCCGTGCCCTGGGGCTCAACGAAGACCTGGCCGAAGCGCTCGCCCTGGCGCACGATTTCGGCCATACGCCGTTCGGTCATGCCGGCGAGGACGCCCTCGACGCGGCGATGGCGCCCTATGGCGGCTTCGACCATAACGCCCAGACGCTGCGCTTGGTGACCAAGCTTGAGCGCCGCTACCCAACCTTCGACGGCCTCAATCTCTCGTGGGAGGCCTTGGAGGGTCTGGTCAAGCATAACGGTCCGCTGACCGGGCCGCGGGCCGCCGCCGAGCGACCCTTGCCGGCGGCGATCGCCGAATACGTCGCCGGCCACGATCTGGCGCTCGACAGTTATCCCTCGGCCGAAGCGCAGGTGGCCGCGCTGGCCGACGACATTGCCTATAACAGCCACGATGTCGACGACGGTCTGCGGGCGGGTCTGTTTGACATTGCCGATATAGCCGATCTGCCGCTGGTGGGGCCGGCTCTCCAAGAGGTACGCGACCGCCACGGCGATATCGAGCGGCCGCGCCTGATACACGTGGCGATCAGCCAGATGATCGGCGCCATGGTGGAAGATTTGCTCGATGAAACGCGGCGCCGGCTGGAGCAAAAGAGTGTTGCGACGGTCGAGGATATTCGTGCGCTCGACGGACCGGTCGTTGCCTTTTCAATGGATTTGGTCGCCGCCGACCAGGCGGTGAAAAAATTTCTGCTCGAGAATATGTACCGGCACCAGCGGGTCAACCGCATGACCGTGAAGGCGCGCCGCGTGGTCGGTGAAATATTCGAGCGGATGTTTGCCGAGCCGGATTTGTTGCCCGCCGAATGGCGGGGCCGTGCGGCGGAAAAGGACGATGCCGGACGGGCCCGGATGATCGCCGATTACATCGCTGGCATGACCGATCGATACGCCCTGGAAGTGCATCGAAAACTGTTTAAGGCGGACGCGCTTTCATGAATGTTTTCAGTTTTTTTAGTGATGTTGTTCAGGTAGAGATAAAGGCGCTGCAGGACGCCGGAATTCTGCCGGCTGATCTCGACCCGTCGCGGGTTTCTGTCGACCCGCCGCGCGATGTCACCCACGGCGATCTCGCCAGTAATGCGGCAATGATGTTGGCCAAGGCGTCCGGGATGAAGCCGCGCGACTTGGCGGAACTGATCGCCGAGCGCCTGCGTCGGCATCCGCAAATCGCCGCTGCCGAGATCGCCGGCCCAGGTTTCCTAAATTTGCGCCTGCACGACGATTTTTGGCGCGAACATTTGCGCGATGTGCTGACAGCGGGTGCGTCGTTCGGCGATTCTGAAATGGGCGGCGGCGAGCGGGTAAACGTCGAATACGTCTCCGCCAACCCGACCGGCCCGCTTCATGTTGGCCACGCGCGCGGAGCGGTGTTCGGCGATGTTCTGGCGTCGCTGCTCGACAAGGCAGGCTACAAGGTCACCCGCGAGTACTACATCAACGACGCCGGCGCCCAGGTCGATGCATTGGCCCGCTCGGTCCATTGGCGCTACTGCGAGGCGCTGGGCGAAACCAAAGGAGTAATGCCGGAGGGACTGTATTCCGCCAATTATCTCGTCCCTGTCGGTAACGCCCTGGCCGAGCGCGACGGCGAACGGTGGCGGGATGCGGCCGAGGGCGATTGGTTGGCGGAGTTCCGTCAGTTTGCGGTCGACGCAATGATGGTGCAAATCCGCGACGACCTTGCGGCGCTGGGCATCGAGCAGGCGGTCTTTACGTCGGAACGCGCGTTGGTCGAGGCCGGCATGGTTGACGCGGCCGTCGATGCGCTGGAAGAAAAAGGCCTTATCTATGTCGGCGTCCTCGAACCGCCGAAAGGTAAATTACCCGACGACTGGGAGGAACGTCCGCAGACGCTGTTCCGGGCCGGCAATTTCGGCGACGACAGCGACCGGCCGCTGAAAAAGTCTGATGGTTCCTGGACTTATTTTGCCAGCGATCTGGCCTACCATTTCGATAAGTACCGGCGCGATTTCAAAACCCTGATCAATGTCTGGGGCGCCGATCATGGCGGTTATGTCAAACGGGTTGCCGCCGGGGTCGAGGCGCTGACTGACGGCGAGGCCGTACTCGACGTCAAGCTGTGCCAACTGGTTCGACTACTGGAGGGCGGCGAGGTCGCCAAGATGTCGAAACGGTCGGGCACGTTCGTCACCCTGCACGAACTGGTCGAGGCGGTCGGGCGCGACGTGGTGCGGTTCATCATGCTGACCCGTAAAAACGACGCGCAGCTCGACTTCGACCTGGTCAAGGTTCGCGAGCAGAGCCGCGACAACCCGGTATTTTACGTGCAGTACGCTCATGCGCGCACCCATTCGGTGGCGCGGATGGCCCAAGAAGCGTTTCCGGAAGGCGATTTCAGCGTCGACGCGGTGCGCCGCGCCGACCTGACTCGCTTGACGGACTCGAGTGAACTTGCGCTGATCAAAACGATTGCCGCGTGGCCGCGCACGGTAGAAGGGGCGGCGGAAGCACACGAACCGCATCGGCTCGCTTTTTACTTGTATGACCTCGCGGCAGCGTTTCATACTCTTTGGAGCAAGGCCCGCGAGGATACTTCGTTGCGCATTGTCGTTGCCGACGATCAAGAACTGACTTTGGCCCGCATGGCGCTTGTTCATGGCGTGCGAACGGTTGTGGCCTCCGGATTGCGGGTTATGGGGGTTGAGCCGGTGGACGAATTGCGGGCATGAGAAGGATTTAATGGCGGCTTCGAACTACGACTATGCAGAGCGCCTTGGCCCGGGGACGGCTTATGCAGAGCCTTCGCTGGGTGTAGGCGGACTAGTGAAAATACTGGTTGTAACGATTGGCCTGCTTGGCGTAGCGGCGTTCGGCTGGGTGGTTTGGATCGCTTACGACGAAGGCGTTCGTACCGGTGCCGTCAAAACCGTGCCCCTAATCCGCGCCGACGTGAGTGAGATCAAGCGAAAACCCGATGACCCTGGCGGCTTGGTGATACCCCACCAGGATAAGCTGGTGTTCAATCGTCTAGCGCCGGGCCAAGCCGACGAGCCGATTGAGCGGTTGTTGCCGCTGCCCGAGGTGCCGATCGCTTTGCCAGTGAGGGAATTCAGCGCGCCGCCGATAAAGTCGGTCGGTCCGACGTCGGCTCCTCCCGACACTGAAATCGCGACATCGCTGACGCCGAAGCTCGTCGCGCCGGCACCATCCAAAGAGCCGCCAACTGAAGCAGCAACGGTTCCGCCACCACCGCCACCCCCGGCGCCAGCGCCAGAGCCCGCAGAGTTGGCGGCAAGAACGCCGCCGCCTCCAGCGCCATCAACTGCGCCGACGGAGCTCGCAGCAAAGACGCCGGCGCCACCACCGGCAGTTCAAAAATCGCCGGAAATAGCGGCCGACGTCGCTTGGCGGATTCAGCTGTTCTCGTTAAGCAGCCAAAAAGATGCTGAAAACGTTTGGGCCCGGTTGCAGAAGACGAACAACGATTTACTCGACGGACTGGAGTTGCGCGTGCAAGCGGTCAAATTGCCGAAGGGCACATTTTACCGCGTTCAAGCGGGACCGTTAGCGAACCGGACTGCAGCAGCTTCCTTGTGCGGTACCTTGAAATCGAGAAAACAGGATTGCCTGGTTGTCGCCCCCAAGCGGTGATGTTCCGGGCGCGGTAATTTTCGGTTGTGCCGGCAATGACCTGACGCCGGACGAAGCCGCGCTCTTCCGGACGGTAAATCCGTTGGGCTTTATCCTGTTTCGTAAGAACTGTGAAACACCGGAACAGGTCCGCCGTCTGGTTGCGAAAATGCGCGAT
>JAPUHN010000310.1 GCA_027297685.1 Alphaproteobacteria bacterium
ACCAGTGAGCGAACCGTCGGTCTGGATTGTCTATATTTTGGAGTGCGCCGATCAAACGCTCTACACCGGTATCACTAACGACCTTGACCACCGTATCAATGAACACGAAAACGGCACGGGGGCGAAATACACCCGAGGCCGCGCGCCGTTTACGCTGCTTTATACGGAAACCCACTCGTCAAGAAGTCAGGCTTTAAAGCGCGAGGCAGAGATCAAGTCGTTTGATAGAGCGACAAAGCTACTGCTTGCGTTATCCCGGTAGTCGGGGTGATCTGATGGCGAATCCCAGTTCTATTCGATCGGAAAGGACTTCTGCGATATGGCGAGCGACATTGGCGCGGCCTTCCGCGCGCTGCACGAAGCGGACGGCGCTTTCCTGATCCCAAATCCGTGGGACGCCGGTTCGGCCAAGATGATGCACAGCCTGGGTTTCAAGGCGTTGGCCTCGACCAGCGCCGGCTTCGCCGCCGCAATCGCGAAGAAAGACGGCAACACGTCGCGCGAAGAGGCGCTGGAGAACTGCCGCCAGCTCGCAGAAGCGACGCCCCTGCCGGTGAACGGCGATCTGGAGAAGGGTTATGGCGACAGCCCGGAGGACGCGGCCGAGACCGTGCGGCTCGCCGCCGCCGCCGGCCTCGCCGGCTGCTCAATCGAGGATTATTCGGGCGAGACGATCTACGACTTCGACCATGCGGTCGAGCGGGTGTCCGCGGCGGTCGAGGCGGCGCGGTCGCTGCCAGGCGATTTCATGCTGACGGCTCGGTCCGAGAACCTGATCCGCGGGCGCATTGATCTGGATGACACGATCCGTCGCCTCCAGGCGTTCGAGGCGGCGGGCGCCGATGTGCTCTATGCGCCGGGGCTCGGCGACTTGGACCAGGTCAGGGCGGTCACCGGCGCGGTCTCCCGGCCCGTCAACGTGCTGATTGGCGGGACGAGCAAGATGACCTTCGCCGAACTGGCCGCCGTCGGCGTCAAGCGCGTCAGCACCGGCGCCGGCCTCACCTGGGTCGCCTATGGCGCCATGCTGAAGGTCGCCCGGCGCATGCTGGAAGAGGGGCGCTTCGACTATGGCGACACGCCCGGCATGCGCGGGATCGCCGATCTGTTGTAGCGCCGGCATGGCGAGCAACAGCCTGCAGCACGCCAAGGACCAGGCGGTTCTCGATTATGTCGAACAGGCGGTGTTGCGCGAAGGCGAGGCGATCCGCTCTAAATGCATTGCGAAAACGTCGAAGCCAATCCGGGTTTTCGGGCTTAAAGAGAAATATGCGAATGTCCGGAATTGGCTACAAGCGGACATTCTGGACGGAAGGATCGATGTCCGCTTTCGGGGGTAAAGCGGACATTCGGAAAGTTATGGCTGATGTCTGCTAGTGACCCACAGCGGACAAAAGGCTCCGACACAGCGCCTGGATGTCGCACATACCTGGGATTAGGCGGTCATTCGCTTTATACGCTATCTTCGATCAACTTCGCGCCTTGTGGGAGAGTTCGCTGATTACGCTCTACCAGTTCGGCAACTCGGTGTGCTGCCAGAAGGTCCGCATCACGCTGTGCGAAAAGCGCCTCGATTGGGAGTCGGTCGAAGTCGATTTGTTCCGCAGTGAGCAGTACGACCCGGATTACCTCAAGCTCAATCCCAAGGGAGTAGTGCCGACCCTCGTGCACGACGGCCAGCCGTTGATCGAATCGACCCTGATCTGTGAGTATCTCGACGACACGTTTCCCGAACCACCCCTGATTCCCGGCGATCCCCTGCTGCGCTCGCGCATGCGGTTTTGGAGTAAAGCGGTTGACGAGGGGCTGCATGAGGGTGTCACCGAGATCAGCTTTTCTGCCATGTTCCGCGAGCGCATGAAGAAAATGCCCGACGAGTTGCGTGAGGTGCGTTTCCGCAATATCGGTGACCCGCGCCGGCGCGACCGGTTCAAATCGACATCCGAAGTGGGCGAGCGCTCGCCCTTCGTACTGTATGCGATCGCCGCCTACGAGAAGGCGTTCAAGATACTGGAGCAAACGCTGACCGAAACCGGGCCGTGGATCCTCGGCGCCAGCCCATCGCTCGCCGATATCAATTTGATGCCCTATGTTGCACGGCTCGACAATCTCGGCCTGCTCGGCGTTTGGACCGACAACCGGCCGTGTGTACGGGATTGGTGGGCCCAAGTTCGCGAATGGCCTAGCTTCAAGGTCGGACTCAGCGACCCGTTGACGGAGGCCGAGCTCCGGGAAATGCGTACACACGGACCCAAAATCCGGGGCGATTTGGCAGAGTTGCTCGAGGGGCTCCGACATAGCGAGCCTGCATCTCGATCGTAGAACAACGAGTGGAATAGAAAGTCTTAGATACTATTTGGTTGCGCCAAAACATTATGGATGGCGATCACGAATAATTATTCTGGCTATTTGCGGACATACCCCCGCTTAGAATTAATGTCCGCTTTCGGGGGTAAAGCGGACATTCTTGACGGTCTCGCCGACTTCCGCTTTTGACCCAAAGCGGACATTCGGCGGCTGCTCGACCCGTCTCCAGACGGCACGACACTCGCTTGATCTAAGACACAGCGCAGCAGCGGCCGGGACACGAAGAGGGGCGGACCCGGCGATCCCGCCCTCACACGTCGTGTCGCTGATATGCCTGGCTTTTAATGGGGCCTGGGGTCAGCGAAAAGTGACGATCCGGAATTTCAAGCCAGCCCGTCGAATAGGCTTAGTGCTAGCTGCCGATCACGCTGCGGATTAGGTTGCCCGTGTTTTTGCCGTCGCCGTCGATGGCTATGACGAGGGTCCGATACTGGTTCCCTCCGCTACGATAATAGGTGACCGCGGAGGCTTGGCAACTGGTGATCTTGCCGCCATAGATATACTTCGCTTGGGCGTTGCCTTTCATTTTCCGAACCAGCTTCCATTTTCCCCCACCGATGCGCCTATATAAACGCACCAAGACGACGGATCGAGCGCATCTACCAAAGTTCTTACCATTGGCCGGCAAGCCCACGAATTTATTGAAACTGGCATGTCCTTCACCTCGGAAAGCGATCTTCGGATTTTGGGTCGAGATGGTGTGAAGCACGCAGAGTCTGACCGACCATCCGGTCACGGCGCTGGCTGATACCTTATTGATGGTGCCGCCATTTTTTTTGATGCACGCCCCAGCCAGCTTAAGCTTCTTGGGGCCGCCTGCTGATGCGGTGGTGGCGAGGGTGAGGCCGGCGACGCCCGCAATAAGCGCAGCGGCGACGGTTGTGAGAATACTGGTCTTCATGGGTTGGTTCCTTTCCGTCGGCTCGTGGCCGAGTGTTGCGGCTGACTATCCCTCCCCATCTGATAGCTCGATCATTGCAGAATTTAACCATTGGCACAGTGACAGCCGTCATACAGCCTTCGATGCCACACACACTTAGGCCCGATTCTGATGCGGTGCAGGGCTCCCACCAAAGGCATCGCGATAGGTCAATTTGCAGCTGCTTCTGATGTGCCGCATAAGTCTGCTTTTGGCTATAAGCGGACATTACACAGGCTAGCCACGATGTCCGCTTTCGGGGGCAAAGCGGACCTAGCCTCCAACACCGCTGATGTCTGCTTGTGACCACATGGGTACCAATAGAAAGAGCAAATGCGGCGACCCTCGTCGTTGCTGGGGCCGATCCCTCTTAAACCGTCCTTGCCCGAAGATGCGTAAAATTTACGCACCCACTAACGGCTTGTGCCGGTCAGATAGGATCGACCGTGATGAGCGGCCGACCACACAACCCGGGAACTACCGGCGCAAATGCGCGATCAGATGGCTGACGAAGGAATGTAGTTCACGTGGCAGCGGAATCGAAGTACGATTTCCGCGAACTCGGAGCTTATCTGGGAAATATAGGTTCAGATCAATGCCGTCACCGGCGGCGGCGATACCTAGGCCGAGCACACGGTGCGCCTTGAAGAAGACGGCAAGACCGTCAACGGCCAAGGCCCCTAAATCGATATTCTGGTGGTGGCGCGAGGGCCTATGTGCACGCGCTCAACAAGCGTTTGGTAACGCGAAAATACCAAACCCGTGGCACTTTCCGCGTAAAGACGATGATGATGACGACGAAAGTGACAAACACAAGCATGGTGTAGTGCGATGTTCTCCGGCTTACTCGGAATGCTGTCCGCCGATATGGCGATCGATCTCGGCACGGTCAATACGCTCGTCTATGTCAAGGGCAGGGGGATCGTACTCAACGA
>JAPUHN010000311.1 GCA_027297685.1 Alphaproteobacteria bacterium
CGCTTCGCGGCCGCTGAGGCCCTGATAGTGAACCAAGATCAAGGCCGTGCGCTGGCGCCCTGGGAGCTCGGCAAGCGCGGCTTCAATATGGCGCTTGCGATCGAGTGGACCATCGAGACCGGCTGGCTCTGCCACTTCGCCGATATCGTCCAACGATACCGGTCGCGCCGGTGCCCGACGGCGATCGATACTGAGGTTGACGGCGACGCGGTGGAGCCAGGACGACAGACCGTCTTCACCGCCCTCCCATGTCGCCAACTTACGATGCAAACGCACAAACGTATCTTGCGCTACGTCTTCAGCTTCCGCGACGTCATTCAGCATATAGGCGGCGCAGCGGGTGACAGCCGGCAGGTGACGGCGCACCAACGCTGCCCACGCGCCAGCATCGCCCGCGGCGGCGCGGGCGATACGGCCAGGATCAGCTGTCGGCGGGTTGTGGCTCTCTGGGAAGCGACTTATCTCCGCCACGTAGTTATGCGACGGTTTAGCGATGACGTCTTCCAGAAGACCGCCGTCCCTGGTTGAATTCCTCGGTATCGATGTTGCCATCACTATTGACGTCCCGTCGTGCGAACCAACGCTCCATCGGCTGGATCAATTCTTCCTCGGAAATCTGCTGATCGCCATTTGCGTCAATCAAGTCGAAGAATGTGGTGGTTCCAAGGCGGATAAAGAACGAGCCACGGCGGCGAAATTCGTCTGGCGACAGCTGGCCATTGCCATCGACATCGGCGGCGCCCAGCAGCCGGCTCAATTCGCCGGAAATTTCTTCGCGGCTCGCCGTTCCGTTACCGTCGGTATCGAGAATTTCCAATTGGCGCGCGCTATGGCCGCCGGATCGTTTGCCTCCATCACGAGCCTGCGCAAGCCGAACATCATCAATGCTCGGACGTTTCGGTTCACCTTGCGCCAAGGCAGCTGTCGCAAGGCCGAGCACCAAAGCGCCAGTAACAATGCCAGCAAGGCCAGTTTTAGGGATAAAAACCATTGAAGTCTCCTTGGTTCGAATAGTGATTTCCCTTTACACGGAGCCAAATCCGTAATTCCGTCGAAGCGGGATCAAAATATTCAAACTGCCGCCGCCGACTTTAACTATTCAACCACGCTCGTTTTCATCAGCAGTCGGCCGAAGCCCGGCATCGGGTCGGTAATACCGTGCCGGCGCAACGCGTACCAATACGTCGCGGCATTCACCGAGACGACCGGCTTGCCAAAGTGCGCTTCGAGGTCATCGATCATGCCGACGATGCCGAGCGCGCCACCGACGTGCAAAAGCGTATCGACGTCGTCGTGGTCGATTGCCTCGAAACCGGCCTGAATTTGCTCGATCGTCACATTGATGATCTCTTCCGACTTCGAAACATTCAACGATGTGGTGTAGGGAACTTCGAAACCTGCCGCTTCATAGTAGTCTTGCGCGCGCTTCGAGTTTTCAGCCGACATGGGTGCCAAAATGCCGATCCGCTCGGCGCCGATGGTTTTCAGCGCGGCCTCGGTGGCGTCGGGCGCCAGTACGGTTGGCGTGCCTTGGGCTTGCGCGGCGAAGTTTGTGCGGAAGTCGTCCTGTTGGCCGCGCGACCACGCGTGCATCTCCAACGAGATGCCACTGATGATCATATCGGGCCAACATAATTTGCAGCCGGGCGCCGCGCGAAGAATTGCATCGGCGGCATTGTCGTGCGCCGATATATCGAAGCGGTAAATCTGATTGTTGATTCCCTCGGGCCGCATGGCCTCGTACTCGGGCTGCATGTTGGCGTTCTGCAGCGGAATTATCACCGCGAACGTCCCACGGGGACCAAACCGATCGGGCATAGGAAACTCCTTCTTTGACTCGTCACATTATCGCAGAATCCACGAAAGGGCCGACGCGCAATTGGACCGCCGCACAACTGCGCCTATGGTCACATTGGTGGCGCAATACATTTGGGCAGTGAAAGGGCGACGACGATGACGACATTTTATTGGTACGGCGCTGCGGCGTTTGGCGAAATAGCCGGCAGTTTTGCCTTCTGGGCCTGGCTGCGCCTGGATAAGAGCATACTCTGGACGATACCTGGGGCGGTCTTGCTGGTGCTGTTTGCGGTTGCGCTGACGCGGATCGACTCGGTTTTCGCTGGGCGCGTTTACGCCGCCTATGGCGGCGTTTACATATTTTCGTCGTTGCTGTGGCTTTGGCTGGTCGAGGGCGCCCGGCCCGACCGGTGGGACTTGATCGGCGCGTTCGTCTGTATCGCCGGCGCCGCGATCATCCTCGGCGGTCCGCGGGCAACCGCTTAACGCCGGGGGGCGATTTCGCTATCCAATTGATAGCTTGGGGGCTCGACATGTGACCGTGATCACTGCGTGACGCGGGGTGATCTCGTAACCTAGACCTATTCGACCATGGTTCGCGCATACATACTTATGGACTCGCGACTGAAATGGACGGATCATGGAGCATTACTTGCTAAGGAGAAGCTAGATGAATAGGCAATTACCGGTCGATCCGGTTGCCTTGCGCGATGAGGTAAAAGCGAAATATCAGGAAGTCGCGGTCGACCCGCATGGTGAATTCCATTTCCATACGGGCCGCCCGTTGGCCAAGCGCCTGGGTTATGACGATTCGATCGTCAACCCGCTGCCCGACGCCGCCGTCGAATCTTTTGCCGGCGTCGGCAATCCTTTTTCGCTGCAACCGCTCTCGCCAGGCGAACGTGTTGTCGACATCGGTTCAGGCGGCGGGTTCGATGTATTTGTCGCTGCCCAACAGGTCGGACCGGAAGGAAGGGTCGTGGGAATCGACATGACCCAGGAGATGCTCGACAAATCGCGAAAGACCGCAGCCGATATGGGGCAATCCAACGTCGAATTCCGTGAGGGGTTGATCGAGGAAATGCCGGTCGAAGACGGTTGGGCCGATGTTGTCATCAGCAACGGCGTCATCAACCTGTGTCCCGACAAGGAATTGGTTTTCGACGAGATTAGCCGCGTGCTCAAGCCCGGCGGGCGCCTGCAATTCGCAGATATCGCGAATGGCGCGACGGTCCCGGAGGCGGCGCGCAGCGACATCGATCTTTGGACTGGATGAATTGCTGGCGGCGTTCCGTGTGAAGGCTGGCAGGCGTTGATGGAACAAGCGGGTTTTACGGGTGTACAGATCGGGCCACCGGTCGACACGTTCAGCGAATCTGGCGGCGAAAAAAACGCGCGGCTGTTCGAGGTCTACGGCTACGCCTTCCTGGCGCACAAACCCGAGTAGCCAACGGTCGACAGCAAAAAGCCGTAGCTAGCACACCGCCGGCTACGGCTTTTTTAATCTGAGATCGATTACCGTGAGTTCTAACTTTTCGTAAACGCCGTCTTCAACGCACCGACGGCCTGCTGTACCGCGGTGTTGGCTTGATCGGAAAACCCACCGAAATTGAAAAAGCCGTGCACGACGCCCTGATAAAGCTGGTATTGGGTCGGCACACCGGCATTTCGCAGCTTCGCCGCGTAGGCACGCCCTTCGTCGCGCAGGGGGTCAATACCTGCCGCGATCACCATGGCCGGCGCCAGGCCGGAATGATCGTCGGCATGGATCGGCGAAGCACGGGGATCGAGCCGATTATCACCGGCGTGCATGCCGATCACCCATTGCAGCGTGCGATCGTCGAGGAACATCGTTTCCTCGACGCGTGAGGGCGACAACCCCGCCATGTCGGTCATCGGATAGATCAGGATCTGCAGTACCGGTTGCGGTGTGTCGTTGCGCTTGGCTTCCAGCGCCACCGCAGCGGCCAGATAGCCGCCGCCGCTGTCGCCGGCGATGGCAATGCGCAACCGATCGCCGCCGAGTTCACCGGCGTTATCCTGCAACCATCGTAAGGTTGCATAACAATCCTCCAGCGGGGCCGGGAAGGGATTTTCCGGGGCCAACCGGTATTGCGGGACGACGACAATACACTGGGCGTCCTCGGCGAGTGCCGTGTTGGTGCCCTCGAAGTCCTCGGGCGACATCAGGCAGCAACCGCCGCCATGGAAGTAGGCAAGCACCGGCAGTGGATCGCCGCCCACGCGGGGAGCGTAGACCTTGCAGCGAATATCGCCGCGAGGCCCGGTGATGGTTATCTCGTCGTTGCGCGCCAGATCGCGGGCCGGCGGGTTGACTGCCTGCCACAATTGACTAAATCCCTCGCGCACGGCCTCGAGCCCCATATCGACCGGATGTGGCGGGTTTTGGGCAATAAGGTCGTCGACGAAGTTTTTGATCTGCGGATCGATATACACAACGTTCTCCCCTTTATTCGTTTTTGTCGTCAGACGTTATTTCGGCCATTGTTCGGGACATATCCGCTGCGGTCAATCTCTCGACCGGCAGAAGTAAATTCAGGCTGTGTTGACGCAAACCGGTTGGCATTGTCTAACGATACGTTCCACTTTGGACAGAGGCTGGATTGGCCTAGCAATTCGTTCCCGGAGTTACACAACGATGCCGGACTATTTGGAATTCGATCCGTCTGAAATCGAACGACGGGAGGTGTACAGACTGCTGACCGGGTCGGTCGTTCCGCGGCCGATTGGCTGGGCTTCGACGATCGACAAAGACGGTCGAACCAATCTCGCACCGTTCAGTTTTTTTACTGTCGTATGCGTCATACCGCCGATGATCTCGTTGACAATCGCGCGCAACCCGGACGGGTCTGAGAAGCACACCTTGAAGAATATAAGGGAAACGGGCGAATTCTGCTTCAACGTGGTCACCGAGCCGGTCTGGCAGGAAATGGTCGACTCCGCCAATGCCATTCCCGAGACCGAGAGCGAGTTCGAGGCCACCGGCCTAACACCGCTCCCAGCGGTAAAAGTTCGCCCCCCTCGGGTCAAAGAAGTCCCCATCCATTTCGAGTGCAAGCTGCAACAGGTAATCGAACTCGGTCCGAACCGCCATCCGTTGGTGATCGGCGAAGTTATTTATTTCCACGTCGACCCCGCCTGCATGACAAACGGGTACATCGACATGAAAAAGCTTCTGCCGATCGGGCGATTGAACGGATTTTTTTACTCGACCCTGGGCGAAATATTCGAGCGCACATTCGAAGACGGCCAGCCGCGTTAGAGCGGCACTCAGTAGGGCGTAACCTCCTGCTGGCCGAGCGCATTGATCAGCACATGCTCATTGGGCGCCGGCTTGTCGCTCACCCGGTCGAGGCACCAGTCGGCCAACATGGAGTACCAGTTCTCGCCGAGATAGGCCGCCGTGCCGCCGCCGATGGCGTGACGTTCACCCTCGTAGTAGACCAACTTCTTGGGTACGCCTAATTTAGCGACCACATCGTCGGTGCACTCGATGGGGCTCAACTCCTCATCCTGACCGGCCTGGATAAGAACCGGACACGCGATCTGGTCGAGCACCGGGTCGAGCGAGAATTCGCTGATAAATTCGTCGAATTCTTCTTCGTTGTCGTAATTGCTCATAAACATGAAACGCAATTTGAACGACGGCGCTGCCATATTGAAAATCGTGTAACAGCCGGGCTCGTGGCAGACGAAACTCACCGCAGCACCCCTTACTTTGTCGCCGAGCTGCGCTGCAGCCTGAAGGCCGAAGAACGATCCAAAGCTGAGGCCGAAAATAACCAGACGGTCCCTATCGATATGGGGATGCTCAACCAACCAGTCGTAAACGGCCTGCGCGGCGTCCATGTGGTTGTCCTTGGTGACATATACCCCATTCACCGGACATTCGCCCTGACCGGGCCCGTCATAGACGAAGCTCGCCAAGCCACGCTCGAGCATCTTGTCGCCGTACATCGAGCACATGATTTCCTTCGAACCGTCCATGCCGTCGATGCCGATGGCGCACGGAAACTTCTCGCCGTCCTTTGGTTCATGAGGTAGCGCGAGGAAACCTGGCAACACGCCATCGCCGAACGGTATCTCGACGCGCTCAATCGGCCGCGGTGCGTACTCGATATACTTGTTGTAGCAATCGACCATATGCTGGTTGTATTCGATGTGGAGATCGCTGGCCTCGAAGATCGGCCAGCGCGCAGCAGAATAGAGCAACGACGAAATAAAGTAGCTTTCACGCGCCGAGACGAACCGCTCCTGTTCCTCGAACGCCTTCGCCTTGGCCTCGCGTCGCCGCGCCGCGCCGGCGAATTCGCGATGCATATCGTTGAATTTCTTAGTACGCATGCCGACCGTGCGGAAATCGCCGACCGCATCGGGACCGCACGGAAACATGGTGTAGCCCAGGCGCGGCTGATCCCACTCCATGCCGACGCTCGAGATGATGGCGTCGAGGATCCAGCGTTGCTCGGCCCAGCGCTTCATTTTCTGCTCGGTGAATGCTCGCATCATGATTGTGTCTCCCCCTTAAGCGTGTTGATTGTTGTTGATGGCAGCGACGTTAACAAAGCACACGTGCGAAGGTGTGTCAGGCCAAAATACAGCGTCGTTTTGGCAACCTAGCAACCATGCCAAGACCTGCTAACATTGCGCTAACGCGATGAAATATCGTTGAGGAGGAATGAAATGCGGGTCCCCGCAGCAGTGCGCCACCAGGAAATGAACCCAGCCAAATTGCCGGGATTATTTTTGAAACAGTTCGTCCTGTCGAAGGTGAGCCAGGGCGAAACCATGGTCCTGCTGTCCGACATGGCGACGCGGCCTGAGTATGTCGAGGCAGCATTTGCCGCTGCCGAAGAGCTCGGCGCAGAAGTCTATGAATTGCGCGTCAATATGGTGCCGTCCTGGACCAAGGTCGGGGTCGACACGATCGGCCGTACCAAGGGCGTCAAGGAAGCGCTGATCGCAGCCGACATCGTGGTGGCGCTGCATATCCCCCTGTTTACCGGCTGGTTGCGCGAGGTGATGAGTACAGGGACGCGGTTTCTCATGATCATCGACGCACCCGACGACCTGGAAACACTGCTGGCTCCGAAGGGCCTCAAGGAAGCAGTGGTACACGCCCATGATCGCCTGGCGGCAACCAAGGAGATCCGCGTTGTCAGCGATGCCGGAACCGACCTGACATACAGTTGCGGCGAATTCCCGGTGATGAGCCAGTGGGGGTTCTCCGACGAACCGGGACATTTCGACCATTGGGGCGTCGGACATACCCATACATTTCCCAACGAGAGTAGCGCCAACGGTACCGTGGTCATGGCGCCGGGCGATATCGTCATTCTGCCCTACTGCCGCTACGTGCAGGATGAGGTGCGCCTTGAGATCCGTGACGGGTTTATCCGCAAGGTCGAGGGCGGCCTCGACGCTAAACTGATGACCGACTGGCTCGAGGACAACAAGGTGGCGGACGACGATCTCGATCCCTATGCAGTGTCGCACCTCGGCTGGGGACTGAACCCGCAGGCGCGCTGGTACAACATTGCGCTCAGTGGCGACGACCCGGAACGGTCCCATGCCGCAGCACGGGTGTTTCCGGGGAATTTTCTGTTCTCGACCGGTCCCAACACCCAAGGTGGCGGCACGCGCAACACTAAAGGGCACTATGACGTTCCCATGCGCGATTGCTCGGTCATCCTCGACAACGAGGTCATCATCGATAAGGGCCGGATTATCGATGAAGCAATGATCGTCGAGCGGGAGGCGCGTTAGATGCCCCTGCGCGACATAGCCAGCTACCCGCCGCAAGAGCCGTTTTCGGATATCGGCGCAAAATACAATGTGGAGGTACAGAAACTCAGCGCCGGTATCTACGGCGACACGTTCGCCTATGGCGGCGGCCCCTACCAAGAGGTCGCCGTTTTCAGCGCCGCGAACCCCAACGGCACCATCCTCGCCTTCATGCATGGCGGCGGCTGGGTCAACGGCTACAAGGAATGGCCGGCGTTTATGGCTCCGGCGCTCAACGATGCCGGCCTTACCTTCGTTAGCATTGGCTACCGGCTGGCGCCTACAGTGTCGTGGCCGACTGGCGTCAAAGACGCCGCCGCGGCTATTCGTTGGATCCACGATAATATCGCCGAGCAGGGAGGCGATCCTTCGCGCTTGTTCATCAGCGGACATTCGGCGGGCGGCCACTATGCGAGTTGGCTTGCAGTGCGCGACGATTGGCAGGACGAGGCCGGGGTACCAGCCGACGTTATTCGAGGCGCGTTGCCGGTATCCGGCGTTTACGATTTTACGCCAGGCAACGGCATGACGATGCGGCCGCGGTTTCTCGAAGGCGAGGCCACTAATGATCGCGACGCCAGTCCGCTCCATACCATCGCCAAGACGCCGCCATTTCATCTGTCGTGGGGCGACAACGATTTTCCGCACCTGATCCCCCAGGCGGAAAAAATGGCCGACACGCTGCGCGCCGCGGGTGGCGATGTGGCGACACTCACCTTGACGGACTGCGACCATCTGGCGGCGTCATATGAGTGTGGCAAGGCAGATGGTCAGTGGCTTCCGGTCGCGCTCGACTGGATGGCAGCGCACTAACCTTCGTTCGGAATCGTCATGCGGATTCTCGTAACCGGCGCGAACGGTATCACCGGCCGCACGGTGATCCGCCAGCTAGTGGCCCGCGGCGCCGAGGTAACGGGCCTCATCAGGCAAGAAACATCTCAAGCGGCAATCGCAGCTCTAGGGGCGACACCTTTCGTTGGCGATTTGCGCGACAATACAGCGTTACGCCAGGCCATGGCGGCGGTCGAGCGCGTCTATCACATTTGCCCCGCCTGGACCCCCGATGAGGTGGAAATCGGCGAAGCCGTGATTGCTGCCGCACAGGCATCCGATATCTCGCTGCTGGGAATTCATAGCGTCATCGCACCGCACCTCGAAGAAGTGCCCTCGCATTGGGCCAAATTACAGGTACAGATGGCGCTCATGAGCAGCGGCGTAGCATTCTCGATCTTTCAACCCGTCGCTTACATGCAAAATCTTGCCGGCGCCCTGGCGCGCTCGCCGATCAGCGGCAATTTGGCGTTGCCCTATCGCGTCGACGCGCCGCTGTCCTGGGTTGATGTCGAGGATGTTGGCGAAGCGGTCGCGGTACTGATGACCCGGCCCGGCCAACGCGGCGGCACCTATGAGCTTTGCGGGACTGATCGCCCTTTGACGTCGCTCGATATCGCCGAGATCCAGTCGCTCATCATTGGGCAGGAGATCGACGCATTCGCCTGTCCTTTCGAAGCCTTCATCGAGCAACCGCCGTACAACGAATTCTCCGCCGAGCGATTGGAACGCCTCAATGCGTATTACCGGTTCGTCGACGACTTCGGCATGCCGGCAGGCAACTCTCGGGTTTTGACAATGATCCTAGAGCGTCCGCCGGTTACATTTAGCGCCTATGCCGAACGGATCGTTCAGCGTCCCTAGAGCAGCATCAGTTGTCGATGCCGGCGTCGAAATTGAAGCCGATATCGTTCATCCGCGCGACCGCATCAGCGCCGAATTGTTTGGTTATCTCTTCGCCGAGGCTGGGAGCGAATGCGACCTTGTCGAACTCGTCCCCCTCGGGTGGCTGAATCACGACGAACAAGTACCCCATCTCGTCGGAGATGTTGGTGAAATTGCGGCTGACGCCAGGAGGTACGGAGACGAAATCGAGCGGCTCGAGAATGATGCTGTGCTCACCGTCATCGCCCCAGGTAATTTCAAACCTCCCGCGAACGCAGAAGAAGTTTTCGACGGCTTTTTCATGGGCGTGTAAACCCGGACTATCGCCAGGAGGGCACTCGGCGAGGGAAATGGTAATACCGGGCGCGCCTTTTACCGGCGCGATGCTGTTTCGGCCGGCCCAGCCTTCGGGTGACATCACCGGATAGACGCTCTTGGCGGAAACCATCTCCATTGCGCCGGGCGGAATTCCATTCGCGTCGTTCTGGGTCTGTTTGTAGGGTTTCAAATCCTTGAACCGAGCGGTACGGCGGCTCATTTCTTCCATCGATACATCGATCGTTTTCATCGCGGGCTTCCTCCAGCTGAATTTGACGCGATAATGGACCGGTCCCCTGGCCGGGTCAAAGGCGATTCAATTCCTCGGAGTACACCGTGCGATGATCTTGATTAGCGGGGCGAACGGAACTGCAGGACGTTCGGTAATCGCGCACCTTGTGAGGCGAGGGGCGCCGGTTCGTGCTTTAGTGAGTAATGCAGACTCTGCACGTTCGATCGAAACCTTAGGTGTCGAGCCGATCATTGGCGATATGCGCGAGATCGAAGTACAGCAGCGCGCTTTAACCGATATCGCGACCGTCTACCATATCGCGCCAGCATTGATGGCCGACGAGCTCGACGTTGGCCGCCAATTTATCGCCCGTGCCCGCGACCAAGGCATCGAGCGCTTTGTGCTGCACGGGGTGAGTTACCCCTATGCGCCCCACATCGGTTTCCATTGGACGAAGATGAAGCTGGAAGCCGAACTGCTCAAATCCGGGCTCGCCTACACGATCGTTCGGCCGACCCAATTCATGCAAAACATTACCTGGTCGCTACCGCAAATCTTGCAGACCGGCGAGTTTGCATTGCCCTATGCAGCCGACAAGCCGATGGGATTCGTCCATATCGACGATTTGGGCAAGGCCGTCGCCCGAATCCTAACCGAACCCAATCACGCCGGCGCCACCTACGAACTCTGCAGCACACCACAACCGATTGATCGCCACCATATGGCAGCAGCGCTTTCGGACGCGTTCGGCGTCAAGATCCATGCCGTCCGGTGTACCTTCGACGATTTGCTGGGCTCACACTTCTTCGCATCTCTAAGCTCCGTCCAGCGTCAGCAAATGGCCAACATGTACGACCATATCGACCATTTCGGGACGGCCTATTTCAATAATGATGTTTTAAAGATGCTCACTGGCGTGCCGACTACGTCCTACGTCGAATTCGCAGAAGAGTTGGCAAGTACATATACGTGAACCGACGCTAGATAACTGAAAACGGTACGGTC
>JAPUHN010000312.1 GCA_027297685.1 Alphaproteobacteria bacterium
CTCTACGCCGAGATCAGCCCGCGCACCTTCTCGGTGCTGGTGCGGCCGGGCATGCGCCTCAACCAGATCCGGTTCCGCCGTGGCGAGGCCGTGATCGATGACGCCGAACTGCGCGCGCTCAACACCCGCGAGCCACTGGTCGATGGCGAGGCGCTGATCGACGGCGGCCTGGGCTTCTCGGTCGACCTGACCCCGCGCGGGCCGAGCGGCATCGTCGGCTGGCGGGCGCGCCGTCATTCCGGGCTGATCGATCTCGACCTGGTTGATCACTACGAACCCTCGGAGTTCTGGGAGCCGATCCGGCCCGGGGGCCAGGGCATCGTCATCCTCGACCCCGGCGCCTTCTACATCCTGGTCAGCCGCGAGGCGGTCAACGTGCCGCCGGAGACAGCCGCCGAGATGGTGCCCTACATGGCCATCGCGGGCGAGTTCCGGGTCCACTACGCGGGCTTCTTCGATCCCGGCTTCGGCCACCACGCGACCGGCGGGGCCGGCTCGCGCGGGGTGCTGGAGGTGCGCTGCTACGAGGCGCCCTTCGCGCTGGAGCACGGCCAGATGGTCGGCCGCCTGGTCTACGAGCGCATGGCGGCAGTGCCGGACGTGCTCTACGGCGCCGGGATCGGGTCGAGCTACCAAGGCCAGGAGTTGCGGCTGTCGAAGCATTTCAAGGCGGAGTGAGGGCAGGCAGGATTTCACGCGTGAAACCGGTATTAGGTCATTGTTTTATATAGATTATAATATTAGCTGCAACATTTCGCCGCATACTTCATGCCCTGAGCACGCTGGCCAGGTCGGATGTCCCGTCACCCGCTCGGGCACGGCCGCGAATACCGGCAATCGGGTGTTCAACGGCCATCGCCCTGGTGGCCAGCGAGGGTCTGGGTAGTGCCATAGGCAGAAGTAGGGCGAAGACTGGATATTCAAACTTCTCCAAGTTGTAACACCGTGGGCCCGACAAGGATCTTGGCCGGGCGGTCATCGATAATTCCAGTACCCAAATCGACGGCCCGCAGGCAGTTACGGCCCGCAAGCGCGGCTGCCGAAGGCAAGCCTCGTGGTGACGACAATACCAATACAAGGGTTTCACCCCCATCCGATGACAAAGTGAGGACACGGGCACCCTCTATTTCCTGGGCATCGCCCTGCAGGGTCCAGACACCCCGGTTCATCAGACCGAATAGATTACCGATTACGCGGCTCCCCAACTTCGGATTGAAGCGACGGTCAACCAGGCCAGAGCGCACAAAATAACCACGATCGACATCGTCGAATGTGTCCAGGATCACCTCAACACCCTCAACGCCAATACCGGCGATAGCGGTCTCGGCAAATCGATTCACATTGGCTGCGTCATCCATCAACACCTCGGCAGAATCGCCGGAGGTGGTTTTGACATAAAGACAAGCGGTTCTGCCGAGGCGTTCGGCAATCTGACTGGCCGCCAGCGCCGCCTGTGCGGGATGTTGTTCACGGGCAACGTTGAACATGACCCCGGCAATGGTACCTGCGTTATCATGGACATCGAAAAACGCCGCCAGTTCATCTGCCTCTTCAAAGACGAAGCCATGGCTGATCATATGATAGTAGCGCCCGGTGTATTTGGCCGTGTCCTTACGATTAACCCTTGAGAGATACACGCGCAGTCCCGTTTCGTGCGTAAGCGAAGCGATGTCGGCAATCGCGCTCTCGGCGTTCTCCCAATTGATGATGATTTCCAGACGCTCGACCAGCGCTGAATGTTCGGTCAACAATCGGCAGGCAGCCGGCGAAGGCATGCCGTAACTATAAACTTGAAACAGGTGGCCGGAGCCCTTCATGACTTCCATACGCCGGCGGGTCTTGATGTCGATCAAATCCTGAATCGGCACCCGCATGAGGCGCAAACCCATCTCCCACAACGCCAACACCGGATAGTCATTGCGCGCCAGTTTGCGTTCGAACTCGTCGATACAGCCAGACGGCGATATTAACAGTTCCTCGGCCCAAGCATGCCGCATATCGAGGCCAACGGAAACGATAGCGCTTTCTTTCGGTTGCGGAACCGAAACGCACGCCGGCGGCATCGGCAATTCGCGACCCGGCTCCAGTGTGCGGCCATAGGTGCGGATAAATTCCACCACATGGCCTTGTTCAAAAACCCGGACGATATAAAAACCCAGCTTTGGCTCATCGTTGCGGCCATATTGGTCGCCTGGCTCGATGCGGTACATTTCGCTGAAGTCTTGACGAACGAACGCGACCGACGGCAGTACATAAAATTCAGTCTCGCCGCGCACGTCATACCAAAAATTATGAACGTGTCCGCAGAATATGGCCTCCGGGCCGTGCTGCTTGATCAGATTCAGCAACCAAGTGCGGCCCGGTTCGTCGATGTTGTCATAGTTTCCATTCTCATCGGCATTGGAGACATAGGGTGGATAATGGAGGCAGAAGAAAGTGCGCTTGTGGGCATTTTCAGCCAAATCCTTTTCCAGCCAGTTCTTCTGCGTCTCTTCGGCGGCGAGGTCGGAATTGATGATCGGTGCGTTTATCACGACGATGTGCAATTCGTCGGTATCGAAAGCATAGAAATGGTCGCCGAAGTGACTCGCGTAAAGTGCCAAGTATTCTTCATTGACCGTTCCTGCCGGCATCCACGAAACCGGCTTGTCGCCCACATCGTGGTTGCCGGAAACTAGGTACAGTGGCGGTTGCAAATCGGCCATTAGGGATTTGAAGTGTCCAGCGGCGTCCGCGTAGGTCGCTAGTTCCGGCACTGGATTGATCATGTCACCCAAGTGCATCACAAATTTTGGCGCGATCTGATTCAATTCGGCAACGACGCGGCGGGTTCGAGCATTAGCCAGCGCATTACAAGGATAGGACGAGGACGAGTAGTCCTCTTTTTGGTTGATATGCGTATCTGCGATGACAGCAAAGGTGAACAGATATTTTCCAGAGATTCCCAAATTTCTTACCTCTCTATCTCTGTTCCGCCTCCAGAGGCACAGTCAGTCGCATATCGTGAACATGAATGCCACCTCGCCGTTGTCCTTGTTCGGCTGAGCCAAATTTTTCAACAAAGACCGACGGAAACTCCCCCCCTCTTTTCCGGATCGGATGAAGAGCTGGCATTATTGAACCTCCCTCAAATTTGTGTGAATTCCGTTCATTCAGAGGGGACAGTTACGCCAAGGCGGCAATCAGAGTTGCCACCGGAGATTGAATGTCTTCCACACCTCGCCCAGCAACAAAAGTCAGCTTCGGGTCAAAGGTACGCATTCGGGACGGCTCGCAGTCCGGGCCGATCACCGGCGGTTAACCGTCATTCGGCCGACGCAGGGAGCGCATTCCGCAACTACGATCTTCAGCCCGCAGGGAGCGTGTTTGCTCGCACCACCCGAAACGCCACCGCCATCGGTGCGTGCGAGCACGCACCCTCCAACGGGCGCGATGCCGGCGGGCCTTTGACCGGACTCCCGTAGGGCGTAACTTGTTCCGCCAAACCGCGGACGCCAGGGATGGTGGAACAAGTTCCACCCTACGACTGGAGCACTGGTCTACAAGCGCATGGCGCAAGTGCCCGACGTGCTCTACGGCGCCGGGATCGGCTCGAGCTACCCCGGGGCAGGAGTTGCGGCTGTCGAAGTATTTCCGCGAGGGGTGAGCCGCCGCCTGTGGCTGATGTTGCACCAGACCCCTCCCCTGTCCCCTCCCCTTTCAGAGGAGGGGGACGCAGGGCCCAAGGGTTCAACTGGCGTCCCCTCCCCCAGAAAGGGGGAGGG
>JAPUHN010000313.1 GCA_027297685.1 Alphaproteobacteria bacterium
CAGGGAGATGTGCTTGTAAGCCCGCGCGGCGGATCTGGATTCAACCCTTATGCGGGGTACGACTCCTCATCTCAGCCATTCCTCTATCGTGGGTCGTTCCCCGAGGGCATCCGGCCGCTCGACTACGTTTTGGCGGTCGAAGACGAGGCATGGTCGATCGAATTGTTGAAGCGCGTAAAACGGGTCGAAAAGGGCGATCTGGTTATCACTTGGGAGTCCGGTCAGAACGCCGCCATGGACGAGCGCAATATTTCCGATGGTCAGGACATCGGCAATGTCACCGTGCAGCGCAAGCAAGGTGATAAGATGGTCGACGTCGTCCACGACGTGACCTTTGCATTTTCGTTCCACGCCTTTAACAAGGAAGGTACGATTAACAAATAGCCGGCTCTTGTAGTCTCGAAGACGACGAAATGACGATAGAACGATGCGCGTAAATTCGCTTTTGCGGAGAGGCCAGCACCGGTTTGGGCTGGCCTTTACCGTTTTTGCCGTCGCCGCGGCGGTTTTTTGGTATGCCTTTCCCGGCGCCTTTGCCCAAGGTGTCGGCACCTGGCAACGCGAATTTCCGCTGACCGACTTCCAAACCCGTTCGATCGAATTGTCCGAGATCAACGATGACGGCAACGTCCGCGATTCAATTCCTCCGGTGGCGACGCCGATCTACGTCGGTGTCGACAAGGCATCGGACATAGGACCCTTGGAGCCGGTCTTGTCGATCGGGATCAATGGCGATTTTAGGGCCTATCCCTTACGCATTCTGCTGTGGCATGAAATTGTGAACGAGGAAATCGGCGGCGTGCCGGTTTTGATCAGTTACTGCCCGCTGTGTAACTCCGGCGTTGTCTTCGACCGCCGGGTCGACGGCCAGGTGCTAGAATTCGGCAACACTGGCCGCCTGCGTCACAGAGATATGGTGATGTACGACAAACAGACCGAGAGCTGGTGGCAGCAGTTCACCGGCGAAGCGATGATCGGGTCGCTTACCGGAAAATCGATGAAAATTCTGGCGGCACGGCTCGAATCTCTGGAAAAATTCCGCGCACGCGCCCCTAACGGTAAAGTATTGATTCCCGAGAATGAGGGCGCTCGGCCCTACGGCGCCTCGCCCTATGTCGGCATGGACTCCCGCGCCATGCCGCGTGCCCTTGCCAGGCTCAATTACCCCTACGAATTACCCGACGGCGTGCAGCCTTTGGAGCGGGTCGTCGTGGTCGGCGAAGAAGCTTGGACCGTGGCCAAACTCAAAGACGCAAAACGCATCGAAGCGGACAAATTGGTTCTTACCTGGGAAGCAGGTCAAAATTCGATCCACGATACCCAGCTTATTTTCCGTGGCCGCGACGTCGGCAATGTGATCGTTCAACGGCGGACCGAAAACGGCCTCGAAGACGTGCCTTATGACGTGTCGTTCGCCTTTGCCTTCAGCGCCTTCGTTCCCGACGGTATGCTGCACTTTTAATGCTCAATTGTCCGTGAGCCGTACTTTTGACGAGCAGTTTCCATGTTGAGTCTGTCGAAGTGTAAAGTCGGAAACACGTCGTTCCTTCAAAAATCTTGGAACCTGCTTTTTTACCACTCGGCGGCACTGTTATTGGCAGCGGCGACCACATTCGCTGTGCTTCCCGCTGCAGGCGAACCCGCCAATTTCGATCTTTGGAAAAGCGAGTTTCCCAAAACCGATTTTGGCCGCACCACGGTGCCACTCGATGAAATCCGCGACGACGGTAATTTTCGCGACACCATTCAACCGATCAATACACCCCGTTTCCAACATGTATCCGAGCTGACGGCGATGGGGCCAATGGAACCCGTTCTGTCGTTGGTTATCGACGGTGACGCCCGCGCCTATCCGCTGCGTATATTGCTGTGGCACGAAATCGTCAACGATGTGGTCGGCGGTGTTCCGGTATTGGTGACCTACTGCCCGCTTTGCAACTCCGGCGTAGTCTACGACAGGCGGATTGGCGGCGACGTATTGGAATTTGGCAATACCGGCCGCGTTCGCCACTTCGATATGGTGATGTACGATCGACAATCGGAAAGCTGGTGGCAACAGTTTACCGGCGAGGCCATTGTCGGCGATATGAGCGGGACGACGATGCGCATGGTGCCGGCGCGTCTGGAATCGCTGGATAGATTTCGCCAACGCGCGCCGAACGGAAAATTGCTGGTACCCGATAATGTCATGTTGCATCCCTATGGCGAAACGCCGTACCAGGGCATCGATAGCGAATGGGCGACCCAATCGCACGCCATGTTGCGCGAGCGCTACCCCTACGATCTGCCGGAGGATATTTCGCCGCTGGAACGGGTCGTTGTGATTGGCGGCGAGGCCTGGACCCTGGCATTGTTACGCAAGCAAGGCCGCGTCGAAACAGGCAATATTTTGATCGAGTGGGTGGCGGGCCAGAACTCATTGCACGACCATCCTTTGATATTGGCGGGCGCAGATGTGGGTAATGTCGTCGTCCGCCGCCGCCGCGCCGACGGGGTTCTCGAAGACGTACCCTATGACGTCGCATTCGCCTTTGCTTTCCGGGCTTTCCAGCCGGATGGAGTTTTGCACGTAAATCCTTGAGAATCATGGTTAATATACGATTGCATCGACGCTATTGGGCCGGTCGGTTATAATTGCACTTGAAGGAATCCCGCCGAATATAGGACGGTGGCAATACGAACTAGGGACTGAGGAATTTAAAGTTATGCCGCTCGACGAATCACGCAGCGACAGGTCACAGGCAGATCGTGTGAAAGTGGAACTATTCCACTCCGCATGTCCCCACGATTGCCCAAGCACGTGCGCCCTGGAAGTCGAGCGGCTCGATGCGAAAACCATCGGTCGCGTGCGGGGTGCCGCCGACAACCCCTATACCAGCGGCGTCATTTGCGCCAAGGTCGCCCGCTACGCCGAGCGAATTCACCATCCCGACCGATTGCTCACGCCACTGCGCCGTGTTGGCGAAAAAGGAACAGGAAAGGAAGCTTTCGAGCCGTTGTCGTGGGATGACGCCCTCGATGAGGTGGCCGAACGATTGCTGCAGGCCGAACAAGCCCTTGGCGCCGAGACAGTCTGGCCCTATTTCTATGCCGGCACGATGGGGCTCGTTCAACGCGACGGCATCGAACGACTGCGCCACGTCAAACGCTATTCACGTCAACACTCGACTTTTTGCATCACCCTTTCGGATGCCGGATGGAATGCCGGCGCCGGGGTAAAACGCGGCGTCGATGCTCTAGAGATGGCGGACTCCGACCTGATCGTGGTGTGGGGCACCAACCCGGTTAACACCCAGGTCAATGTCATGACCCATATAGCGCGGGCTAGAAAAGAGCGCGGTGCCAAGCTGGTGGTTGTCGATCCCTATCGAAATGCGACCGCTAAACAGGCCGACATGCACCTGATGGTCAATCCGGGAACTGACGGGGCGCTCGCCTGCGCGGTCATGCATGTGTTGTTCAAGGAAGGCTACGCCGACCGGGCCTACATGGCGAAATATACCGACGTTCCCGACGAGCTCGAGCGGCACCTGGAATCGCGAACGCCGGCATGGGCGGCCGCGATTACCGGGCTTGATATCGAAGAGATCGTGGCTTTCGCGCACCTCTATGGCCAAACCAAGCGCAGTTTTCTGCGTTTGGGATATGGCTTTTCGAGAAGCCGAAACGGTGCGGTGCAAATGCATGCTGCGAGTTGCTTGCCCGCGGTGACGGGAGCCTGGCAGCATCTAGGCGGTGGTGCGCTTTACGCCAACAGCGCCCTCTACGGCATCGATTCCACTTTGATCATGGGGCTCGACCGGCTCGATAAAAACGTACGTGTGCTCGACCAATCGCGCATCGGTGCGATCCTGACTGGCGACCCGGACGATCTTGGCGACGGCCCGCCGGTCACCGCGTTGTTTATCCAAAACACCAATCCGATGAACGTGGCACCGGACCTAATGAAGGTGCGTGAGGGCTTCGCACGAGACGATTTGTTCACCTGTGTGCACGAGCAATTCCTCACTGAAACGGCGCAGATGGCCGATATCGTCTTGCCCGCGACGACCTTTCTCGAACATGACGATATGTACACCGCAGGCGGCCACACATTCTTCCAGGTGACAAAACAGGTTATCGAGCCGGTCGGCGCTGCGCGGCCAAATCATTGGGTCCATTGCGAATTGGCGAAACGTCTCGGTGCGGAGCATCCCGGCTTCGAGATGAGTGCTTGGGAACTAATCGACACCACCTTGAAGGCATCCGGTTATCCCGATGCCGAAACAATCTGGCAAGGCCATTGGGAGGATCGGTCGCTGCCGTTTGACGATGCTCATTTTCTCACCGGCTTCGGTCACGACGACGGTAAATTCCATTTCAAGCCAGACTGGTCCGCGCTCGGCCCGCTGCACCACGCGTTGCCCGAGATGCCCGATCATTACGATATCATCGACCAGACTACGCCAGAGCATCCCTATCGCCTGGTGACGGCGCCGTCGCGCAATTATCTCAATAGTAGCTTCGCGGAAACCAAAACGTCGATCGACAAGGAAGGGCGCCCGGAGGCGCAAATTCATCCCGATGCATGTGCCGAACTCGGCTTAGCGGCAGAGGAGCTTGTGCGAATCGGCAATCATCAAGCATCGGTCGTCGTTCATGTTCGCCCCTTCGCCGGGGTTCAAGTCAATACCGTAATCATCGAAGGCATTTGGCCGAACAAAGCCTTCATCGAGGGGATCGGCATTAATGCCTTGATCAGCGCGGATCGCGGCCAGCCAAATGGCGGCGCGGTATTTCACGACACCGCGGTTTGGATGAAGGCGGCCTGACCATGATCGCGGCGAAGGCAAAAGGTAAATACCGTGGTTGACGAGATCACAACCTCAGATTCCGGCATTTCGAGACCGCAGGCACCGGTGGGCCGCGTACGCAATACGCGCGTCATCGTGTTCGGAAACGAAAAGGGTGGCACCGGCAAATCGACTACGGCGATGCATGTCATTATTGCCCTCCTGCGCGAAGGGTTGCGGGTTGGCGCTATCGATCTCGACGCCCGGCAAGGAACGCTGACGCGGTATTTCGATAACCGTCGTGTCTACGCCGCGCGACAAGGGCTGCGTTTACCGCAACCCCTGTATCGCACGGTTGGGCGCAGCGAATTGCGTGACCGGTATGCCGCCGATGAAGAAGAAAAGGAGCGCTTAGTCCGTGCGTTAGCCGCTTTATCGGATTGCGATATTATCGTCTTGGATACGCCCGGCAGCGACAACCATCTATCGCGTGAGGGCCATTCCTATGCCGATATTTTGATCTCTCCACTCAACGACAGTTTTGTCGACCTCGACCTCCTCGGGCGCATCGACATCGATACCCATAAGATGCTGGCGCCGAGCAAATATTCCGAAATGGTGTGGGAGCAGAAAAAACGGCGAATGCTGCGCGGCGATGGTGCGATCGACTGGATCGTTATGCGTAATCGCCTGGCATCGTTGGAGTCTCGGAACAAGCGAAATATGGATCGGGCACTGGCTGACTTGTCGCGCAGGCTCGGGCTTCGCCTGGTTGCCGGGTTTAGCGAACGGGTCATATTTCGCGAACTGTTTTTAAAGGGCCTGACGCTCCTTGATCTTCGCGATGAAGGAACCGACGTAACCCTTACTATGTCGCATGTTGCCGCCCTGCAGGAAATCCGCAACCTGTTACGGGCCATTGGCGTCGAGCGGCAGGAAACAGAGGGAGCCGCATCTTCTACATCGCTGCGGGAACTGCAGGCGCCGACCGGAGCGATGTCCTAGATGTTAGATGCCGTGCTGACGATATGAATGGAACGGGCGATAAATTAACACCGGTACCGACCAGTGATGCCGAGGTAAAGGCGTTCTTGAACAAGGTGGCGACGGTATCGCAATCGATTCCGCCGAGCCACCGAGGCCGCTTGTTGTTTGCTATCGATGCGACTGCAAGCCGCGAGCCGACTTGGGATATGGCGTGTGCGATCCAGTCCGAAATGTTCACCGCCACTCAGGCGCTTGGAGGATTGGAAATTCAACTCGCCTTTTATCGCGGGTTTGGCGAGATGAAAGTCACTAAATGGCTCGGCGGACCAAGGGAATTAGTCAGCCGAATGACCAAAGTGCGTTGCCTGGCGGGGCGCACGCAAATCCGTAAAGTCCTGCGGCACGCACTGAAGGAAACCAAGCACAAAAAAGTCAACGCGTTGGTGTTCGTCGGCGACGTCGTTGAGGAGGACATCGACGAACTCGGCCATTTGGCCGGGCAATTGGGTCTCGTCGGCACGCCGGTATTCATTTTCCACGAGGGCGGCGAACCGATCTCGCGCCGTGGCTTCGAGCAAATCGCGCGCCTGTCCAACGGCGCCTATTGTGCATTCGACGCGGGCAGCGCCGCGCAGTTGGGCGAATTATTGAAAGCTGTGGCGATTTATTCGGCGGGCGGTCGTGCGGCGCTCGAGGATTACGGACGCCGTGCCGGCGGCAAGGCCTTGCAGATAACCCATCAGATTTCGGGTAAAAACTGAGGATCGACGATGTTACCGTGGCTCATACTTGCGATCGCCCTCATCGTCGGCGCCTATCTTGTCGCCCGTTGGTGGGTCCAGGCCGACCCTCGCCAACTCCTGAAAGTGCTGCGATGGACCGGTGCGGTTGTTGGCCTGGCGCTGCTCGCTTTCATCGTCTTATCCGGACGGTGGAGCTGGTTGCCGGCATTACTGATTCCCGCGATACCCTGGATGGCTCGATTTCGTGCACTCAATACCATGCGCAAGAACGCCCGGGGCCCAAAGTCGGGTCAATCTAGTCAAATCTCGACGCGGTTTGTACGCATGGAACTGGACCACGATAGTGGTGCGATGACCGGTGATGTCACGGCCGGCCAGTTCGAGGGACGTGGCCTCCAAGAATTGACCCTGGGTGAGCTGATCGAGTTGTGGCGCGAATGCGCGGCGGAAGATGAGCAATCCCGTATGGTGCTTGAAAATTACCTCGATCGAGATCACCCGGAATGGCGCAGTGTCGCCGGCGCAGGACCCCGCGAGGAGACCGCCGGCGCGCGCAGCGACAGCCCGTGGGCCAACACCGGCATGAGTGCCGACGAAGCATGTGAAATTCTCGGCGTCAAGCCCAGTGCATCGTCAGACGACATCGAAAACGCTTATCGCCGCGTTATGAAGAGCGCGCATCCGGACCACGGGGGTTCGGACTGGATGGCGGCGAAGGTCAATCAGGCGAAAGACCTACTTCTGGGTAATTAGCAATTTAGCCACCTCTCTGTGCTACGTCTTGCGCACGTTCGAAACGCTGTGGCACAAGATGTGATCTTGAAACAGCTCTGTCCGCACGGCGCTCAAAACCGCTCGGCACTCATCCATGGCGACACGTGTACGAAAGGCAATCTTTCCGGTCGGCGGACTTGGCACCCGGTTTCTTCCGGCAACCAAGGCGATGCCGAAAGAAATGTTGCCGATCGTCGACCGGCCCTTGATCCAATACGCCGTCGATGAAGCCCGCGAAGCCGGAGTGGAAGAGTTCATCTTTGTGACCGGCCGTGGCAAGGCGGCGATCGAAGATCATTTCGATCGTAGTTTCGAGCTCGAGCAGATGCTTGAAACGCGGGGTAAGACCGATGAACTGGCGGCGCTTCGCGCCTGGTTACCGAAGCCCGGCCAAATCGCCTATGTACGTCAGCAGGAGCCGCTCGGCCTCGGCCATGCCGTATGGTGCGCCCGACACTTGATCGGCGACGAGCCGTTTGCCGTGCTACTCGCCGACGACCTGATTTTGGCGGAAACGCCGTGTTTAAAGCAAATGATGACGGTGTTCGATGAACAAGGCGGAAATGTTGTCGCGGCAATGGAAGTTCCGCACGAACACACATCGCGGTATGGCATTATCGAAACCGGTGGCGCGAAAGGATCGGCGCCCGCTGTCATGGGTTTGGTCGAAAAGCCGGCGCCCGATGACGCTCCATCGAACTTGGCCGTGGTCGGCCGCTATATATTGATGCCCGAAGTATTCGGTGAATTGGAACGCCAGGAAATTGGCGCAGGAGGCGAAATACAGTTGACCGACGCGATGGCCCGTTTGATCGGGCGCCAGCCGTTCCATGGGCATATTTTCGAAGGACGGCGCTTCGATTGCGGAGATAAGTTGGGCTTTATCGAGGCCAATGTTGCCTTTGCTCTGGAACGCGAAGATCTGGGTCCCGCGTTGCGCCAAGTGCTCGCCACCTACGGAGTGTAGACCATGCGCATTGTGATGGTCGGCACGGGTTATGTGGGCCTGGTGTCGGGTGCTTGTTTTTCCGAGTTCGGTTGGGAAGTTGTCTGCGTCGACACTGATGGCGACAAGATTGCCAAGTTGTTGCGTGATGAAATGCCAATTTACGAGCCGGGCCTCGAAGACTTGGTGAAACGCAATGTCGCTGCCGGCCGGCTCGACTTCACGACTGATCTGGCGAGCGCAATTGCCGACGCCCAGGCGGTATTCATCGCTGTTGGCACGCCGTCGCGGCGTGGCGACGGCCACGCCGACCTATCCTTCGTCTACGCCGCTGCCGAAGAGATCGCCCGGCATGCGGCGCCGGGGACCGTCGTTGTTACAAAATCTACAGTACCCGTGGGGACAGGGCGCGAAATCATAGAACGGATAAAGGCCGTGCGTCCCGACAACGGACTCGATGTGGTGGCAAATCCCGAATTCTTGAGGGAAGGGGCGGCGATTGAAGATTTTATGCGGCCTGACCGTGTGGTCATAGGTGCCGAAACCGAAGCGGCGCGCACG
>JAPUHN010000314.1 GCA_027297685.1 Alphaproteobacteria bacterium
GTCGGCGAGGATCCTCTGGCCACCAATCGACAACGACACGCCATCGTTCGACTGCATCGCCAACACGTAGCGGCCGGCGGCCGGGAAACGGATCAGCCCGGTGATCGTGGCGCCGACGCCGTCGGTCCGGTCGCTGGTCAAAACCTTGCCCGAGCCGACCGAGTAATTGAGCGCCGGCAGCGGCGTTCCTTCTACGCTCTTGTTGTTGCGGGCCCACTGGGGAATTTCGCTCACCGTGTTGAAGAGATGAAAATAATAGGTCACCGAAAGACCAGGCGCTAAGCTCGCGGGATCGGGCTGGGCTATGGGTGCGAGGGTCTTAACGTGATTATCGGCCACCGCCGGCGCGGCAATCGCAAGCGACGCGACCAGCACCACACGAACCAAGCGCAGTCGTACAAAGTTGCCGATCATGGTGATTTCCCCTGGGCCGCCAGTCAGCGGGCGAGTTGGTCGTTTAGAAACACGTAATCGTCGCCGGGGGCAAATTTATGGCACGCGATGCAGGCGTCCTGCGG
This sequence comes from Alphaproteobacteria bacterium, assembly GCA_027297685.1. Lineage (GTDB taxonomy): Bacteria > Pseudomonadota > Alphaproteobacteria > UBA6615 > UBA6615 > JAPUHN01. The sequence goes on from JAPUHN010000314.1 coordinate 519, forward strand.
GTTCTTACCGATGCGCCCGGCCATTCTCACTCCTTGCGGGTTGGTCTGGAGCGATCCGTCGGACGAATATTTGGCCCAGAACCAATCGAGATTTTCGCTGTCGTAGCCTTCGGCGCGGCGGAACATCACCGTGACTGCCGCCAGATTGAGATCGGGATTGTCGGCGACCGAACTCACCGACACGCTCTCACCCTTGTAGTTGTACTTAACAATCACCGCGCCGGTGTGCTCGCCGCCAGTGTCCTCGGCGATCGCCAGATCACCCTGCAAGGTCACCAGTATTGCGCCATGGGGTTCAACGCCCTCATAGGGCCGGCTGGTGAGCGCGTTGGGGCCGACCAACCGTGTTGCCGCCAATTCGCGCCATAGCCGCTCGGCGAAAGCAACATCTGCGTCGTCGCCGAAAAACATTTCCTCGGCAGCTTGCGCCGATCCATTGCCGACCCAAACCGCGGCGCCTGCCGCACTAACAACAGCTGTGATCGCCAGACCCATCAACATTTTGCGAAACATCACGAACACCATCCTCGTCGCCGTTGCACCCCCTTCGTCACGCCCCCTCTACGTCCCACGCAGAGATCGCCTATCGCCGCTTTACCTCGAAATAGCCGGTGCCGCGGGCAACGAGTTTGCCGAGGTAGGAGCTCAGCCTAACGATGCTGGCGCCTTCGGCGGTCAGATCAGGATTGACCGCCTCGCCGTCCATGGTGAAGTCGCCATACTCGCGCATCACGACCTTGAGCGGGTCGGCGCGGCCGTCATGGATATAAACCTCGCCGCTGCTCGACGTTTCGACGACCACCGGCCCATCGACCGCGCCGACATCGACGTTGCCGATCCCAAAGCTGACATACGACAGGCCGCCGGCGACGCGGCCGAGCCGCACATTGCCGCTGCCGTGTTTTTCGATCGTCGCCGTACCAACATTGGCCGCGCTGACATCGCCGCTGCCGCGCACCCGCGCAACAAATGCGCCCTCTACGTGACCGACGTCTATGTCGCCGCTGCCGCGTTTTTCGATTTCCACCTCGCCGGCCGTACCGACGATGAAATCGCCACTGCCGCCGAGGCGAGCGACCACGGAGCCGCTGACGTCGCCGATTTCGATGCGTCCACTGCCCGATCGGTCGATCATCGCCGTGGTGACGTTGCCGGCGATGAGATCGAGCGAGGCGGCATGCACCGACAACGGCGCGGCGATATCGCCGATGCGGGCCTGACCATCCATGCCGCGGATCGTGAGCGCAGTGGCAACGGGAACGCGCAAACGCACCGTCGGATAGAGCGCGGCGTCGAACGGTTGGTCGTCATGGTCGATCATGCCTTTGCGGGCAATGACCAAGGTATCGCCATCAAGCCGAACACCGACATCATCGGTCTTATCGGGGGGACCGGTGATATCGAGCACAATGCCCGGCTGGTCGCCGACCGTGACGTCGAGGGTCCCGACAAAATTAACCAGCCGCACTTTGTGGGCTTCATAGAGTTGTGATGCCGGTTCGGCGAGTGTGGGAGACGTTAGGAATAAAATCGTTGCGGCAAACAACAGTCCAACTATTGCGATGCGGGTCGGCGTATCCCTGCGACCTTGTTCTATCCTCATGTTCACGTCGTCCGGTTGGGCCGCCTACGATGCGGCAGCGCCCCCTCGACAGATACCTAGGTGGCGTTCCGGTCGCGTTCCCATCACGTTGACGTGCAGGCGCTACACTTCGTTGTGAAAGCAATTTTACACTTGGAGCACTGGCCTATTCGGCGTCGCCAAAAACCAACTTGTCGTCGGCGCCACGGGCTTGCACCAGATGGGCAAAACCAGTGCCCCAGGGGGTATTGAGTTCCAAGCGCACCGGTATTTTGCCAGCACCAGTGCCGACATCGGCCAGCCAGATATCAATGCTCATGTTCTTCATACGCTCGTCACCCTCTTTGAAACCGGCGATGCGCTCGAAACTCAGATGGCAACCTTCGACCAGGCCGCTATAGGGAGCAAAATTGCTGGCCTTCAATATTTTGGTGCCCAGCGGCGTAAGTTGGGCATCGTAGCGGCGGCGGCCATCATAAACGGCGGTCGTCGGACGGCACAGCGAGCCGGTCGTGTTTTCAAGCACAATGGCGGTGACCGCGCTCATGGGATCGACGGCGCCGGGTAACAGATCGGCCGAAACGGCGCGCTGCACATCTTCGCCATAGGGCGGCTCAGCTTGAACATCGGTCGGCACGCCCGCCTGGTAGGCGATTTCGACCGTCCGCACCCGTCCGCGCCAACTATTGGCGAAGCGGTGGTGCTGGGGTACTACGGTGGCGTCCTGCAAGCGGCCCCTACTGACCGCATCGAGCCGCCATTCGAACAGCCAGCCGATTATGCCGGCGGATTCAAGGCGTGCGTCGGTGCGGTAACGGCCCCCGTCGAGGGTCATATCGAATTTAAGCGACAACGCCCGAAAACCACTTTTGTAGACATCGTAGGTGAGGCGGAAACCCTCGCTGCTCCGCGCGGCGCCGGCAGGCGAGAGCGCAGGAACGGCCGCACGCTCGGCCGGGTCTGCCAATTCCGATGCCCGAATCGCCGGCCACGGTGTCGCCAACAAAGCAATAAAAGCGGCGGCCAGAGCCGCGTTTCGTAGCGTAACTTGCATCGCCGCTAATATAGCACAATAGCGCATATTCGACATCTCGAGCCCAAACCGCCGCGCTTGACTCGCACAATCGGCGCACCCTATAGACCGGCGGTTATCCGTCGCCAGGCGGGCGCGTAGCTCAGCGGTAGAGCACTCGTTTCACATGCGAGGGGTCACTGGTTCAAATCCAGTCGTGCCCACCATTT
>JAPUHN010000315.1 GCA_027297685.1 Alphaproteobacteria bacterium
TCCTGCATCGTGCGCCACATAGTGGTCGATATCGCTTGGGCGTAACAGTCATCAATCAATTATACCGACTGTTTAGAGGGCACCGAAGCCCATAACATGCGCACGCGCCCGTTTGTGCGATAGGCCGCCCCCCGTGACCGGTACCGTCCAAGCTCCGGCGACGCCGTCGTATTTCAAATTCGCCGACATATGCGAATAATGGCGGCTGGTGTTAGCTTCGGGTCGGCCGCACGGCGATTACCGAGTGAGTGGTCTGTCTCATAGATGATTGGTCGTTTGAATTCCAAGAGGTTAAAGTAGCCGCCTATTCAAGCGCGGGTTCCCGATACGAGCGGGGCCGTTGGGTGGGCATGCCGACAATCTCAGACGATTTCCTGAACTGTGTTTTCTATTTGTATCCTTCTCGCGAAGATGCAGAGAAAGGAACGAATCTCGGCGGGACAGGATTCTTTTTCTCAATCGACCTGACGGACGTTCCAGGCTCCTACTACTACGCCGTTACGAACTGGCACGTCGCCGTCCAAGGCGGTGCGTCTGTAATTCGGGTAAATAAGCGGGACGGCAGCAGTTCCGAGATATTGGGACTGGATCCGCACGATTGGGTGTTCAAACGTCGCTGGCATGATTTGGCCATTGCGGACATTGCCCTCGATCTTGAGGCCAACAAGATTTCGTTTATCGGTTCGGAAATGCTCGTGTCGCAAGCCGACCTTGGGAAATACGGAATCGGTGTGGGCGAAGACGTGTTTATGGTTGGCCGCTTCATGGACCATGATGGCGGCGAAACCAATGTACCGGCGGTTCGGTTCGGGAATATTGCCGTAATGCCGCAGCCAATCGAACAGCCGACTGGCGCGAAGGATTTGCCCAGTTACATTCTCGATGTTCATTCCCGAAGCGGGTATTCCGGCTCTCCTGTTTTCGCGTTTCACAGCAAGGTAGAGCTAAAAGGCGGTACGCTGTCGACTGTCGTTGGTAATCGGATGATGAAGTTCCTAGGCGTCCATTGGGGGCAGTTTCCGGAGCGATGGGAAATCGAGTCGGGCTACCGAACGCCTGTGCGGCGTAAGGGCGGCTCGCAATCGTTGCCGGTCGATGAGCCACCCGTACACTATGTAAAGGGATTTAGCGGAATGACGCTCGCGATCCCGGCCGACGCCATAACAGAGCTTCTTGAAATGCCTAAATTAAAGGAACCGCGCGAGCGTGCGTTGGCGGAAGTGCGCCATGCCCACCGAAATGACCCGGTAGCAGAGGCCGCTGAGCCAGAGGCCCTAGACGGCAACCCACGGCATTAATGGTCCTCACCGCATTATGACTGCACTTGTTGCAGCAGCAGAAGAGGCCGTGTTGGCAGTCGGAGAGGGTGGCGGGTAGCATGTGGCAAGTCTGCCAGCATAGGCGCAAAAGAAAAGCCATCCCAAAACGGCACCTGATGGTGACTTTTTGGTGACTTTTCAAATATGGCTGATTGTATGATGCGCCTGTAACCGTTGGTATACTTGGATTTTATGGCAAAACCACAGTCTTGAACTGTCTATCTCCTCCTCAGATACACTTAACCTTCTGGTTAAATATATCTGAGGTCCGGGATTATGGCAATGGCGATTATTCCAAACCCTGGTAGACGACCTCATGGGCCGCGTGCTGCACGTCAACGGCGGCGTCCATCAACTGCCGCACGCGCGCCGCGCGCAAGTCCGCGTCGGCGATATGGCCGTGCACGAAGTCGGCTAGCGCCATGCCGGACGCCAAACGGTCGCGCATCAGCGTCAACGCGTCGATTTGGTTGAGCGCGCTATAGCGTCGATTGTCCGCCACCACCGCGGCCAAGGCGATGGGCTCGCCATCGCGGGCCACATGGCCGCGGAAACTCAGATAGGCATAGGCCTCGTCAAGCACGTCGCCCTCGGCCAACTTCAGCGAGATACCGGTCAATCGGGCATAGTGGTAATTGTCCCATTCGGTCTCGTGCATGGCCGCCAACTGCTCATCGTCGAGCCAATTGACGGCGACCGGGACCACGGTGCCTTCGACATGGCGCAGCGCCGCCGGCAGCGAGCCGTAGGATGAAAAATGGGCCGAATAGACGACGTCGTGGTCGGCGAGCCGGCCGCGTTGCACCGGAATCGGTAAGTGCTTGGCGCCATACTTCTGGCGCAACCGCTGCGGCGACTGGTTGGAGCCATAGCCGATGACCGGATAGCGTCCCTTGATCAACGCCGGGTCGAAGGGAGCGGCCTCGCCGTCGACAAAGGTAAACGAGGTTTGCGTTATATCGTAGGGATAACCGGCCGCGCGCTGGAGCACCGGATCGGTTTCAAAGGGATTTTCCGCCATAGCGACCTCGAAATACACTGCCGGAACCATGACCCCGCGGTAATCTTACCGGCTGAATATCGGATATGCGTTTCGCAAGTTGCCAACAATGAGCAACACCACGGGCGTAAAATTAAATCTCCGCCCGGCTATCGAAAAAGTTCCTTCGATATGGAACCATCAGGCCCTACATAAGAACACCAATCCGTTGTGCAACCGACCTGAACGTTGAATATAATTTTTAACCGCGTCCGCCCAATTTGCAGGATTATCTAGATGAGCCTCGATCCCTCCGCCGACGACCGCAATCTGCTCGAAGATCTGCTTAAAAAAGCCAAAGCGCGCGGCGCCGATGGCGCCGACGGCATGCTGGCCCGCTCGACCTCGCTATCGCACGCGCAACGGCTCGGCGAGATCGAAAAAATCGAACGCGAGGAAAGCTTCGATCTGGGCCTGCGTGTCTTCCGCGGCCGCAAACAGGCGGTGGTGTCATCGACCGATCTCAGCACCGAAGCGCTCGACGAACTGGTCGACAGGGCGTTGGCGATGGCGGGCACGGTTCCCGACGACCCGTGGTGCGGCCTGGCCGACCCCGATCAGCTATCCACTGTTGCACCAGAATTGGACATGGTCGACACCGATGAGCCGACCGGCGAGGACCTCATCGCCATGGCGCGAACGTGTGAAGACGCCGCGCGCGCGGTCGACGGTATCACCAATTCCGAAGGCGCGGAGGCCGGCTGGAGCCACAGCCAGGTTACGCTGGCGGCGACCAACGGCTTTTCCGGCGGCTACGCGCGTACCGATTTCAGCGTCGGGGTGTCGGTCATCGCCGGCGAAGGCACCGATATGGAAGGCGACTATGATTACAGCCAGGCAGTGTTTCGCGGCGACCTGGAGGATCCTGCCACAACCGGGACCAACGCCGGCACGCGCGCCGTTAGCCGGCTCGGCGGGCGCAAGATGCCAACTACCGGAGCACCGGTTATTTTTGACCCGCGGGTCGCCAGCGGTCTGCTGGGTCACCTGACCGGGGCGATCAGCGGACCGGCGGTCGCCCGCGGCACTAGCTTCCTCAAAGACAGATTGAACACCGCCGTGTTCGCGCCGGGCATCACCGTCGTCGACGATCCCCACCGGCCGCGCGGCCTGCGCTCGAAACCTTTCGACGGCGAAGGTCTGCCGAACGAGAAATTGAATCTCGTCGAGAACGGCGTTTTAATGACCTGGTTGCTCGACCTGGCCTCGGCCCGCCAACTTGGCCTGACCAGTTCCGGCCGGGCATCGCGGGGCACATCGGCGCCGCCCAATCCCGCTCCGACCAACCTCTACCTCGAAGCCGGCACAAAGACGCCGGATCAGCTGATGGCAGATATCGACAGCGGCTTTTATGTCACCTCGCTGATGGGCATGGGGGTCAACGGTGTGACCGGCGACTACAGCCGCGGCGCCAGCGGATTCTGGATCGAAGGCGGCAAGCTTTCCTTCCCGGTGACGGAAATGACCATAGCCGGCAATCTCAAGGACATGTACCAAAATCTGACGCCAGCGAATGATCTGGTGTTCCGCTACGGCGCCAACTCGCCGACGGTGCGCATCGAAGGCATGACGGTTGCCGGCGGTAGTTGAACGAAAAGGCCGGGCCTCGGGTCCTGCCAAACCACGGCAATGCCTATGCGCATAATGCTCGTCAGCGACGCCTGGAAACCGCAAGTCAACGGCGTGGTACGCACGCTCTCTACTGTGGTCGATACGCTGGAGCGCCGCGGCCACACAGTCAAAACGGTGACGCCGGATCAGTTTCGAACCCTGCCGTGCCCCTCCTATCCGGAAATCCGATTGGCGGTGAACCCGTTCGGTGGAGTGCGCCGGGCGTTCGATAGCTTCGCGCCAGAGGCGGTCCACATCGCAACCGAGGGACCACTTGGCTTCACGGCGCGGCGATATTGCTGCCGCCGCGCGATCCCCTTCACCACTTCGTTTCACACCAAGTTTCCGGAATACCTGCATAGCCGTATTCGGCTGCCGATAGCCTGGGGCTATGCCTGGATCCGTCGATTTCACGCCAAGGCCGCGCGGGTCATGGTGGCGACGGCGACCATCGAGCAGGAACTGCACGACCGGGGTTTCACCAATCTTGCGCGCTGGACCCGCGGCGTCGACACCGAACTGTTCCGCCCCCGGCCCGCAACGGATATTCCCGAGGCGCTGCGCGGCCTGTCCCGTCCCTTGCAAATTTATGTCGGGCGGGTGGCGATCGAGAAAAACATTGAGGCCTTCCTTGAAAGCGCAAGCGAAGGCACCAAGGTCGTGGTCGGTGACGGCCCGCAAAGAGAAAGCTTGATGCGCGACTACCCAGGCGCCGTATTCGCCGGCGCAAAGTACGACGATGAACTGGCGCGCTACTATGCCGCCGCCGACGTGTTCGTGTTTCCCAGCCGCACCGATACGTTCGGGCTGGTCCTCTTGGAAGCGCTGGCCTGCGGCACCCCCGTCGCCGCCTACCCGGTTCCCGGACCGATCGATGTGGTGGGCGACAGTCCGGCCGGTTGCTTGGGCGACGATTTGACGAAGGCCACCGCGCAGGCGTTAACAATAGATCGATCGCTGTGCCGCCAACATGCGCTCGGGTTCTCATGGGATAGATGCGCCGATCTGTTCATGTCCCATCTCGAACCGGTAACGCCACCGCCAGCAATGGCCTAGAGCAGTGTCCGGCCAGATGGAATCAATTCTGTTGTCGATCGGCGCGGCAGCCATGCGGAAGACGGTGCGGCGCGATGCCGTAGCATCGGGCAAACCGTCTGACAAAGGGGAGGCCCGCCGATCCACAACCCCCAATTCGCCAAAGGGGGGCGGGCGGCTATGCGCCAATACCTTCGGGTTTCGGCTTGCGTGTAGCTTCGGCTATGCGCTTCGCCGAAGCCGCCGGGGCGCCTTGGGGTCTTGTCATAAAACCGCACCGCCAGAACGGTTCCATCTGGTCGGATACTGCTCTAGTGGCGGGGCTTCACGCCGTCATGGTATACCGATCCTGCACGACGCAGAGGCTACGCGCCGTTGACTGAGCAGACACAAGACAAACCCGCCCTGGACACAACCACCCGTTCCCTGGTCACCCGGCTGTGGCGTGATTGGATGCGCGCGCATCTGGCACGGTTGGCTCTTTCCGTCGTTCTGATGATCGTCATCGCGGGCTCAGCGGCGGTGTTTACATTATTCATCGAGGCGGCGGTCGATCTGCTCGAACAGCGCGATTGGCGAAGGTTTTTATTTATGCCGGTGGCGATTGTTGCGCTCGCCATCTTCAAAGGCATCGCTGGCTACGCCCAGACCGTGGTCAGCGAGTCGGTGGCGCTGCGCATCATCAACCGAATGCAGAAGGCGATGTTCGCCCACCTCATGCGCGCCGATATCGCCAGCTTCCACGATACTTCGACCGGCACACTGATGTCGCGCTTTACAAACGACGTGGCCATGATGCGCGACGCGCTGTCGAAGTCGCTGGTCCGCCTGGTGCGAAACAGTCTTACTGCGTTAGCGCTGATTGGCATGATGTTCTACTACGATTGGTTGCTGGCGCTGATTGTCGTCGGTTTGTTGCTGATCGGCAGCCGCCCGGTCTTGCGCATCGGCCGTCGTATGCGCCGCGCCGCGACCAACGTTCAATTGGAAATGGGCGAGATGACAGCCAATCTCGACCAGGCGCTGGCCGGGGTCAGGCTGATCAAGTCTTACCGCATGGAAGCCCGCGAGAAGGAACGCGCCAACAATCAGTTCGACAACATCTACCGCCTGGTCATGAAAATTGTGAAGGGGCGTTCGCGCACCTATCCCATTCTCGAAACCTTGGGCGGCATTTCCATCGCTGCTATTCTCGCCTTCGGCGGCTGGCGCGTCATTTCCGGCACCGGAACGTTCCCCGAGTTCGTGAGTTTTCTCACCGCCGTGGTGTTGGCCTACCAACAGATCCGCCCGCTGGGTGCGCTTAACGCCAGTCTTCAGGAAGGCTTGTCGGCGATGCACCGCAGCTTTGTCCTGCTCGACACCGAACCGACGATCGTCGATCGGATCGATGCGCGCACGCTCGACACCTGCAGGGGCGCTATCGCATTCGAACACGTGCAATTTTCATACGAGGACAAAATTCCGGCTCTGCACGCGCTTTCATTCGCCGTAGAACCTGGTCAAACGGTGGCACTGGTGGGCCCCAGCGGCGCCGGAAAATCGACCATTTTGAGTCTAATCCTGCGGTTCTACGATCCTAACCAGGGGTGCGTAAAGATCGACGGCGCCGACGTACGCGATCTAACCTTGGCCAGTCTGCGGGCGCAGATCGCCCTGGTCAGCCAAGATGTTACCCTGTTCGATGACAGCGTCGCCGCCAACATCGGGTTCGGGCGACCCGATGCAACGAACCAGGACATTGTCGCCGCGGCGCAGGCGGCAGCGGCCCACGAGTTCATCAGCAAGTTACCCGACGGCTACGACACTGTTGTCGGCGAGCGCGGCGCCAATCTGTCGGGCGGCGAGCGTCAACGCATCGCAATCGCCCGGGCGATGCTGCGGGACGCGCCGATTTTGCTGCTCGACGAGGCCACCAGCGCGCTCGATGCAGAGTCCGAGCGCCAGGTGCAGGAAGCCCTCGACAGGCTCACCCGGGACCCAACGACCTTGGTTATCGCTCACCGTCTGGCCACGGTCATGGGCGCCGACGTGATTTACGTGATGGACGGTGGGCGCATTGTCGAAGCGGGCACCCACACCGAACTGCTCGCCAAAGGCGGGCTCTATGCTCGGCTTAGCAAATTGCAGTTCCGCGACGACCCGGCCGCTCCCGACGCCGCACCGGACAGCGCCCAAGATAAAACGGCGAACGTCCCCGCACCGGCATGAGCGAAATATGAGTGAATCTGGCGCCACTGCCGGCCCCCCAACTGCGCCTACCGCCGAGTCCGATTCCGCGCCGGGCCGCGCGTTGCCGCTGCTCGGCCTCTATCGCGGCTTGACGACGGCAGGCTTGCCGCTGATCCAGCTACTGTTGCGGCGGCGCATTGCGCGCGGCAAGGAAGACCCGACTCGCATCGATGAGCGCCGCGGGGTTGCCTCCCTGCAACGCCCCGAGGGACCGCTGGTGTGGATCCATGCGGCGAGTATTGGAGAGGCGCAGTCGGTTCTGGTCTTGATCGATCGGATGATCCGCGAGCGACCGGCGCTCAATGTCCTGATGACCACGGGCACCGTGACGTCGGCCGCCTTGATGGGCGAACGCTTGCCGAAACGCGCCCTCCACCAGTTCGTCCCGGTCGACCGGCCCGCCTGGGTGCGCCGTTTTCTCAACTATTGGCGACCCGACCTGGCGCTGTGGGTGGAATCCGAGCTCTGGCCGAACCTGTTACTCGAGACCGCTGCCCGCGACATTCCCATGGTCCTGCTCAACGCCCGCCTTTCAGCCGGTTCACACACCGGTTGGCAACGCGCCCGTGGCCTTGCCCATCGGCTGTTGTCGAGCTTCTCGCTGGTTCTGGCGCAGGACGAGACCATTGCAGAACGCCTGCGCGATCTCGGCGCGGCCAATGTGACGGTATCGGGCAATTTGAAAACCGCCGCCGCACCGTTGCCGGCTACCGCAGCCGAACTTTTGGCGCTCCAGGACGCCATCGGATCGCGGCCGATGTGGCTTGCCGCCAGCACCCACGATGGCGAGGAAGCGATCGCCGGCCAGGCCCATGCTGCGATCGCCAAGACCATACCCGGCCTTTTGACCATCATCGCCCCGCGCCATCCCCAGCGGGCGGCGGAGATTGCGGTTCAACTGAAGCGGCAAGGTTTGAGTGTCGCCCGCCGTTCCCTGTCCGAACCGATCACCGATGAGGTCGACATTTATCTAGCCGACGACATCGGCGAACTGGGTCTGTTTTATCGTATCGCACCAATTTCTTTTATCGGCGGTTCGCTGATTCCCCATGGCGGACAAAACATGCTCGAACCGGCGATGCTCAAATGCGCCATCCTGCACGGCCCTCATATTTCCAATTTCCAGGCTGTCGCCGATAATCTCGCGCAGGCCGGCGCCAGCCGTCCGATCGACAGCGCCGAGACGTTGGCAGTCACGGTCGAAGCGTTGCTGACGACCCCCGATGTCGCAACGGCCATGGCCGATGCCGCAGCGGTAACGGCAACGGCCCACAGCGGCGTACTCGACCGCGTCGTTGCGGCCCTGGCGCCGTTGCTCGACAATACCGCACCGGCCAGCCCATGAAGACGCCCGCGTTTTGGTATGGCGAGCCCGGCGCGGCGGCGTCCCTGCTCGCTCCCATCGCAAGTCTTTATGCGCTGGGCGGAGACATCAAAAATCGGTTCACCCGCCCGCATCGCACCACGGTCCCGGTGATTTGCGTCGGCAATTTGGTCGCCGGCGGCGCCGGCAAGACACCGGTCGCGCTGGCGCTAGCGTCGTTGTTGGCCGGCTGCGAAATAGCCTTTCTGACCCGCGGTTATGGAGGCTCCCAGGCCGGGCCTTTGCGCGTCGAGGCCTATCGCCACCGCGCCGACGAGGTGGGCGACGAACCCCTGTTGCTGGCGCGCGTTGCACCAACCTGGGTGGCCCGCGATCGTGTCGCCGGCGCCCAAGCAGCTGTCGCAGCAGGCGCCGAGATCATTATCATGGATGACGGGTTTCAAAATCCGTCACTGTTCAAGGATTTCAGCGTTATCGTCATCGATGGCGCCACCGGCTTCGGCAACGGCCTGCTGGTTCCCGCCGGACCCCTACGCGAACCGCCTGCTGCGGGTTTCGTGCGCGCCGATGCCGCGGTCATCGTCGGCGAAGATAGAACCGGTATCGCCAGCAACCTGCACCCCGACTTCCCGCTGCTCGCCGCACGCCTGGTGCCGACGCCGGACGGCGAATTTGTGGCCGGTAAACGGGTCGTCGCGATTGCCGGGATCGGCCAGCCAGCGAAGTTTTTTGCGACCTTACAGGAGATGGGATGCACCCTGGCGGCACACCATGCGTTCGCCGATCACCATCTCTACACGCCCCATGAAATCATGCAGATCTGCGTCGAAGCCGCGGCGCTCGACGCCACCGTCGTGACAACCGAAAAGGATTGGGTGCGCCTGCCCACCACCACAAGGTCGATGGTGCAATCGGTGCCGGTGACCCTCGAATGGCAGGACGAGGACCAGATTCGCGCGCTTCTGGTGCGAGTGGTCGGCAATTAGCTGGACCTCCCTCCCCCTCAATGGGGGAAGGAACATGCCTATTCCTTCACTGCGGGCAGCACCAACTCTGGGTCGAGGCGCACGTTGAACCAGTTGATCCGCCAGTCGAGGTGGGGACCGGTGGCGCGGCCGGTGGCGCCGATGGCGCCGATGGGCGCGCCCTGCGCAACGCTATCGCCGACGTTCACATCGACCAAGCTCATATGGGAATAGATCGTCGTCAACCCATGACCATGATCGATCGCTACCGTGCCGCCGGTGTAAAACAGATCGGCCTCGGCCAGCACGATCTCGCCGGCCGCCGCCGCGTGGACCGGGGTGCCGACCGGTGCGGCGATATCGAGACCGAGATGGGGTCGGCGCGGTTCGCCGTTGAGGATGCGCTGGCTGCCGTAGTGGCCACTGAGCCGCCCGGAGGCCGGTAGAATGAAACCGTTGGCGAAAGCCATGGTGTCGCTATCGCGTGAGCGCGCCGCGTTGATCAGCGCCCCCTCGCGGCGGATTCGCTGTAGGACCTCCGGCGGCGGGGTGACTTTGCGGGGTGGCAGGCCCTCGATACGCTCGATCTGCCATTGCCGCGGCGCGATCGCCAGAATTTGGGTCTCCACCCGCCCGTCTGAATGGGTGATGGTCAAGCTCGCCTCAGGCCCATGATCGCGGCCGATCCCGAACACGAAAGTTCCCGATTGCGGATCAATGCGCAGCCCGCGACCGTCGAAGGCGACGGCTGTCCCCGGCACGGCCGTGCCGACAATCAATCCGCCCTGGGTCAGGGGTCCGTTGAGTTCGAGCGCCGCCGCCGGCGCGATGCTCGATAGAACCCACGCCACGGCGATCACAACCGCTCTCACAGCAGGCGTCCCTGGGACTCATCCGACGGTGGGCCGCCGTCCTTTGCCGCCTTTTTCTTTTTCGCTTTCGGTTTCCTGGCCACGGACGGTGCGCCAGCGCCTTTATCCACGTTCGAAACCACCGCCTCGGCCCAGCCATCATCTTTGAAGGAAATCGATATATCGTCGCCCGGCGACAGCATGGGGGCTGCCGTCACCGGCGCCCCGGCACTATCGCGCACGACGACGAAACCGCGGTCGAGCACGCCCTTGTAGGAATAGCTTTCGAGAAGTTTTCCGACGTTCTCCAAATACTGAGCGCGGGTGCGGTAGATCGCCTGCCCGACGCGCGGAAGACGCTCGCCTCGCTGGAGAACCATATCCAAGTCTTTGCGTTTGAGAGCGACGTAGTCGCCCGGACGGACCAGTTGGCGCGCCGCCTCGTCGACCCGTTGCCGGCGCTCGCCGACCAGCCGCGCCATCGCCGGACCCAGCCGCTCGGACCAATCGTCGGTGCGCTGCATGGCGGCTTCGAGCAGGCGGCGGGGTTCGGGCAAACCCCGGGCGAGCCCGGTGACGTGCTGGCCCAACCCGGCGAGCTGGCGCGTCACGGCGCCGAGCAGCCGGGCGCCGTCTTCGGCCACCTGGGCCAGCAATTCGGTGCGCACCGGCACGGCAAGCTCGGCTGCCGCGGTCGGTGTCGGCGCCCGTCGGTCGGCGGCAAAATCGATCAAGGTGGTATCGGTCTCGTGGCCGATGGCGGAAATCAACGGTATGGCGCTGGCCGCCGCCGCGCGCACCACGTTTTCTTCGTTGAACGCCATCAGATCTTCCAGCGAGCCACCGCCGCGAGCCACGATCAGTAGATCGGGGCGCGGCGCGGCGCCGCCAGCGCTCAAAGCGTTGAAGCCGGCGATCGCCGCAGCCACCTGATCGGCCGCATCGGCGCCTTGCACCAGAACCGGCCACAGTAGAACCCGGCGCGGAAACCGGTCGTTCAGCCGGTGCATGATATCGCGGAAGACGGCGCCGGTCGGCGAGGTGACGACGCCGATGATTTCGGGCAGGTAGGGCAGCGGCTGTTTGCGCGCATCGTCGAACAGACCTTCGGCGGCAAGGCGCTTGCGGCGCTCCTCGATCATCTTGAGCAGCGCGCCCTCGCCGGCGATTTCCATCCGTTCGATGATCAATTGGTACTTCGAGCGCGCGGCGTAGGTGGTCAGCCGCCCGGTAGCGATGACCTCGAGCCCGTCTTCCGGCGTCATGTCGATCTTACTCGCCATGCCGCGCCAGCACACCGCGTCCATATTGGCTTCGGCGTCTTTCAGCACCATGTAGAGATGACCCGAGGCGGCGCGTTTGAAACCGGAAATCTCGCCGCGCACCCGCACATAGCCGAACGTATCCTCGACGATGCGTTTCAACGCACCACTCAACTCGCCGACGCTGTAGACCGGTGGCTCGTTGCTGCCGGCGGCGTCGGGTTCTGCGGGACCGGGAAGGTCGTTATCGAAGGCGGGCGGGTTCATCGACTCAACCGGCATGATACAAGAACAACCACACTTAACGAAGGATCGAAAATGCGGGTATTGGTTGTTGGCGGCGGCGGGCGCGAGCACTCCCTTTGCTGGGCAATTTCGGCCTCACCCTTGTGCGACGCGCTCTATTGCGCCCCGGGAAACGCGGGCATTGCACAGGACGCCGAATGCGTCCCGATCGCCGCCGATGATATCGAAGGTCTGCTGCGCTTCGCCACCGAAAACGCCATCGATTTCGTCGTCGTCGGCCCCGAGGCAGCGCTGGTTTTGGGCCTGGTCGACCGACTCGCCGAGGCCGGCATTAAGGCGTTCGGGCCGACCGCGGCGGCGGCTATGCTGGAAGGCTCGAAGGGCTTCATGAAGGATTTATGCGCCAAGTACGCCATCCCGACCGCCGCTTATGGCCGGTTCACCGACGCCGTCGCGGCCAAGGCCCATATCGAGCAGACCGGCGCCCCGATCGTCGTCAAGGCCGACGGGTTGGCCGCCGGCAAGGGCGTCACGGTGGCGCGGACAACCGGCGAGGCGCTGGCCGCCGTCGATGCGGCGATGATCGACAGCGCGTTCGGCGACGCTGGCCAGGAACTGATCATCGAGGAATGTATGGTCGGCGAAGAACTCAGCTTTTTTGCTCTCGTCGACGGGAGAACCGCGTTGCCGCTGGTCGGCGCCCAGGACCACAAGGCGGTCGGCGACGGCGACACCGGCCCCAATACCGGCGGCATGGGCGCTTACTCGCCGGCGCCGGCGCTGACCGAGGCATTGCAGGCCGAGATCATGGAACGCATCATCGAACCCACGGTCGAGGGCATGGCGGTAGAGGGAGCTCCCTTCAAAGGCGTGCTCTATGCCGGCCTGATGCTGACCGACGAGGGGCCCAAACTGCTCGAATACAACGTGCGTTTCGGTGACCCGGAATGCCAGGTGCTGATGCTACGCTTGCGCTCCGACATTTTACCGGCGTTGGTGGCGTCGTGCGACGGTATGCTCGAAACTTTCGACTTGCGATGGTCCGACGACGCCGCGCTTACCGTAGTTATGGCCACCGTGGGTTATCCCGGCGCCTACGCCAAAGGCAGCGAAATTCGCGGCCTCGACGCGGTAAGCCCCGAAAATGCCATCGTCTTCCACGCCGGCACCGCAACCGAGAACGGGCGCCTATTGGCCAATGGCGGCCGGGTGCTGAACGTCACCGCCAGCGGGGCCACCATCAGCGAAGCCCAGGCCAAGGCCTACGCCGCGGTCGACATGATCGACTGGCCCGAAGGCTTTTGCCGCCGCGATATCGGCTGGCGGGCGGTCGCCCGCGGCGCGTGACGTTACCCGGTTTGACTAAAGCGATAGGCGAGAATTTTGTAGGCCAGTTTCGCCGCCAGAAAGTCACACGCGTGGAGACCGGCGATAGGGGCAAGCTCGACAATGTCGGCGCCGACGATCTGTCCGGCAATCCGGCTCGCGGTCCGGATAATATCGATCGCGTCGTCCCAAAATAGACCGCCGGGTTCCGGCGTGCCAGTCGCCGGCATCAGGCTTGAATCGAACCCGTCGAGATCGAAGGTGAGGTAGACCGGCCGGCCGGCGAGGGGGGCCGTGATTTCGCCGATGTCCCACGTGGCCCGATCCTTGGCCCAATAGATGTCGATGCGCTGGCGATTGGTCTCGAGGAAGGCTATCTCGCCGGCCGAAATATTACGTACACCGACCGATACCAGGCGTATCCCGGTTGCATCCAGACAACGCCGCATCGCCGCGGCATGGGAATAGGGTTCGCCCTCGTAGCCGTCGCGCAGGTCGGCGTGGGCATCGAACTGCAGGATGACGAGATCGTCGTGGCGCTGGAGGAACGGACGGATGGCGCCCACCGTCAGGGAATGTTCACCGCCGAGGATGAGCGGGAAGCGGTCACCGTCCAAGATATAGCCGACGATGGATTCGATCTGGTTAAGCGCCGGTTGGACGCCGGCCGCCACCGGAAACGGCGCCAGGGTCGACAGATCGAAATCGCGGTACGGCTCGCGCCAAAGGTCTTCGTCGAACAGTTCGACCTGGTGCGAGGCCTCGATGATCGCCTGCGGACCCCGCGCCGTGCCGCCGCCATAGCTGACCGACGCCTCCAGGCCGAACGGCACCACGGTGACGCCGGGCCTACCCGACGTGCTGGCGGCTTCTTGGTCGGTCAGGCCAAGAAATCCACGCGCCGGCGTCAGGGTCTCCATGAACCCGTCTACTGTCCGTAAATCGACGCAAACCGGCGCCGGCGGCGGTTTTTCCAATTGCCCCGGTGGTAGGCGTCGCTGGCCAGCAAGGGAATGACGCTTCCGGCCTCGGCGAAAACCATCTGTTCCATCGCCGTATCCACCTTGCCCCACGAAGACGCTTCCTTGAGGGTCGAACCGCTGCAGGCGCCGTCGCGAACGTCGGCGACGGTGATTTGCACGGCATATTTGTGCATCTCGACCTGGTGGCCGAGCATTTCGGCGCAAACCACGGTGTCTTGCGCGAAATTTTTCGGCACGCCGCCGCCGACCATCAGCAAGCCCGTCGTACCGGCCTCGATCTTGATGTCGGTGAGTTCGCGAAAGTCGCGGATTGAATCGATGGTCAAATGATTCTTTGGATTACGGTCTTGATGCATGACCAGGCCGAACCCGGCGCTGGAATCGGTAAAGGCCGGGCAGAAGACCGGGACCGCGTTTTCATACGCCGTTTGTACCAGGGAGCCCGGTTTGCGGGCGTTACCGGACACCAGATAAGCGCCCATAGCGTGGATGAATTCACGCGAAGTATGGGGGCGCGGCGCCAAGCCGTCGGCGATATCGGTGATGGCGCGATCGCACGACTGCAGGTCTTCTTCGTCGATGTAGGTGTCGTAAATCCGGTCGATTGCGAGATCTCTCAGATAATTGTCGTCGACGACGGGACGCCCCCGAAAGTGACGGAAACCCAGCGCTTCGAAGAAGTCCATATCGACGATACTGGCGCCTGTCGCGACCACCGCGTCGACCATGTTGTATTTGATTAGATCGGCGTAAATCTGCATGCAGCCGCCGGCCGAGGTCGAACCGGCTAACGTCAGAATGATCGAACACGATTGGTCCGCCAGCATGGCGTTGTAAATCTCGGCTGCCCGGGCAAGATCGCGCGACGTGAACGACATCTTTGCCATGGCATCAATGATGTCGCGGGCGTCAAACGTCGTCATGTCGATGTGCTCGATCGGCGTGCTCAGCAATGCGTCTTTCTGGCTCTCGAATTGAGGTGCGATGTGGGGGTTCACGGTCATTGGTCGGTTCCCGATTTGTCGTAGTAAAGTGCCGCGCTGGCGGGGCGGTGGGGCCTGGTTGGTCGGCGGTACAGGGATAACATCGGCTGATCGCGCAGGATCGCCGTTTCATCGGAATAGAAGCCGTTGAAGCGGGTTCGCATGGTGCACCCATAGGCGCCGGTCTGGCCTATTTCGATGTAATCGCCTTCGCGCATGTCCTCGGGCAACATGAAGGGGCCTTTCATGTGGTCCAACCCGTCGCAGGTCGGGCCGTAGAATGAAAAGGGTGCAAGCGCGCGTGAGGGCCG
>JAPUHN010000316.1 GCA_027297685.1 Alphaproteobacteria bacterium
CGGCGGAGAACATTGCCTGACACTCTTGCGCGGTACAGGCGTCTTTGTCGGCAACCAGGGTAGCGACGTGTTCGCTGTCGTTAACGCAGATAAAATTCTCTGCCAGATGAAATACGATCTCGGGCGAAAATGACTCGACGAACCCGCTCAATTGGCTGGTGGTGCCATCATGGCGCAGCAATTCAACCTGGCTTGCGACATCGCCGAGTTGATCGAGCGGCGAATCGGGTCTGACGACAACGGCAACTTCCCTACCCTCGGCGACCAAGCGCTGGGTCAGGCGCGAGCCGATGAAGCCGGTCGACCCGGTGACCAAAACCCGTTGTAGGTTGGCGGCTGTCACGATTTACTGGCTTTCATAGTTTGCGTATCGAAATCGGGGTAGGTCGCGTCTTTATCGGACATCGTCCCCGGCGCAAAGGGCCAAGCGATCGCGAAGGCCGGATCGTTCCAGCGCACCCCGCGCGCCAGTTCGGGTGCATAGCCCGCTCCCATCAGATACGTCACTTCGGCATCGTCGCTCAACGTCAGAAACCCGTGGGCGCAGCCGGCCGGAATATACAGGCCGTTGTGGGAGTCGGCGTCCAATTCGTGGCCGGTCCAACGGCAAAAGCTCGAGGAAGCGGGCCGCAAATCGACGGCGACGTCGAAGATACGACCTGCGGTGCAGCGGACCAGTTTGGGCTCTGGCGCCGCCTCTGTCTGATAGTGCAACCCGCGCAAGGTGCCACGGCGGCTGTTGCGCGAAATGTTTGCCTGTACGACGGTCATGGCGATGCCGGCGGCGCCAAACTCGTCGGCGCAAAAACTGCGCGCGAAAAAACCCCGCTCGTCGGTGTGCGGCTCCAGCTCAACGATGCGCACACCTGCTACCTCTGTATTGCGAAAAATCACGGTTCGATCTCGATCTGCGGAACTGCGACCACAAACCGGCCGCCCCAGTCGCGAATATAGCCATGATCGGCGATAATTTCCTGGCGCAGATTCCACGGCAGGATGAGTACGTAATCGGGCCGGTCCTCGCGCAGTACTTCGACCGGCCGAATCGGGATGTGGCTGCCGGGCAGATAGTGGTTTTGCTTATGGGGGCTGATGTCGACCACATAGGGCAGGTCGTCGGCGCCGATGCCGCAAAAGTTGAGTAAAGTATTGCCCTTCGCCGCGGCGCCGTAAGCGGCGAGCCGTTTACCGTCTTTGCGGGCGCCCGCCAGGAAGGCGCGAAACCCGTCTCGAACCACGCCGACCCGATCTTGGAAACCGGCATAGATATCGTCGCCGTCGAACCCGGCGCGGCTTTCCTTGTCGCGAACGCCGGCCAGACCGTTGCCGTTGGATTGGCGGGAACTTTCCGTCCGGCAGGCGAAAATGCGCAGGCTGCCGCCATGGGTTGGCAATTCCTCGACATCGAACAGGCGCAGCCCGTGCCGGGCGAATACCTGTTCGACCGTCAACAGCGAGAAATACGAGAAGTGCTCGTGATAGATGGTATCGAACTGCACCTCCTCGATCAGCCGTAGCAGGTGGGGAAATTCCATCGTGAGGACGCCATCGTCTTTCAACAGAAACTCCAGACCGGCAACGAAATCGTTCAGGTCGGGCACGTGGGCGAGCACGTTGTTGCCCACCAGCAGATCGGCGCAGATGTCCTCGCGACGCAGTTGATCTGCCAGCTCGCGACCGAAAAACGCGACACGAGTCGGCACGCCCGCGGCCTCGGCGACCGCCGCCACATTGGCGGCCGGCTCGATGCCCAAAACCGGAATGTCCGCCGCCACAAAATGTTTCAACAGATAGCCGTCGTTGCTGGCAATCTCGACGACTTGGCTTTGTGCGCTCAGGTCGAAGCGCTGCCGCGCCATTTCAGTATACGCGCGGGCGTGTTCGACCCAGCTGCTGGCGAAGGACGAAAAATAGGCATAGTCGGAAAAAATCGCATCGGGTGGCACCGCGTTCTCGACCTGCACCAGCCGGCAGCTGTCGCAGACGCGGGCGTGCAGGGGATAGGGTTGCTCCTGATCGGCATCCTCTATCGACGCGAGGTAGCTGTTGGCGAGTGGCATCGCCCCGAGATTGGCGAACGTTCGGGTCAAGGGCGCGGTGCAAAACCGGCACTGCGGGGTTCGGTTCTCCGGCGCTGTCATAGTGTCGTCAACAAGCTTTCGTAGCGGGCGATTTGCTCGAGCGAAACGTCTCGGGCGGGCTCGCCGTCGCCGATCCGTTTGTACCATTCGACGGACCAAGCGACGCCTTCTTCCTGCGATAGTACGGGCCGCCACCCCAGCACCTGGTTTGCCAGCGAGGGGTCGAGCGCGAGGCTCGAGGCTTCCGGCCGACTGGCCCCGGCATCGGTTTGCCAGTCGATGACGGGCTCGTTCGCCGCCCGCAAATGCCCGATGGCTTGGTCGACCAACCAGGCGACCGTGCGCGACTGACCGGCATCGGGGCCGAAGTTCAGCGCCGTGGGTAGGGTGCGCTCGGTGTCTCTCACCAACTGCTCGGCATAGGCGAGGTAGCCGTGCAACGGTTCCAGAACATGCTGCCAGGGCCGGGTCGCCTGGGGATTGCGCAGCAGAACGGGCTCGTCTCTGGCCAGCGCCCGGAATAAATCGGGTAATACGCGGTCCTCGGCCCAATCGCCGCCGCCGATCACATTTCCGGCGCGCGCCGTCGCGAGCCGGGGCGCCCGTTCGCGCGATTGGTAGAGCCCGCGCGACCAGCCATGGCAAATCATTTCCTGGGCCGCCTTTGACGCACTGTAGGGATCGTCACCGCCCAACGGATCGGTTTCGACGAACGGGCGCCCGCTGCCGTCGTTGCGATAGCACTTGTCGCTGGTGGCGACGACAATGGCGCGAAGGCCCGGACAGCCGTCGAGCGCACCCAGCAGATTTGCCGTGCCTTGAACATTGGTCGAGAACGTCGTCTGCGGATCGCTATGGCCGCGGCGGACCAAAGATTGAGCCGCCAGATGGAAAACCACATCGGGGTCGGCGAAAACACAGCCGATTGCCAGGGCGTCGCGGTCGCGTATATCGCCGATTATAGAGCTGAGGCCATGCCAGTCCGATAGCAGGTCGAACAGATTGGGGCTCGCTTCCGGGGCCAGGGCGTAGCCGCAAACCTCGGCGCCCAAATGCTCCAACCACAGAGCCAGCCATGCGCCTTTGAAGCCGGTATGACCTGTTACCAGCACGCGTCGGCCACGCCAGAAATTATTGCGATCGGCCATCGTTACGACGCACCGGGGGAGCGATCACCGGGACGGGGAGGCCGCGCTTCCGGCACCGTTCGCGAGGCGGGGATGGCGAAAATATAGCCCGCGGTGCCAAACAGGCGTGCCAAATCACGCCAGACTTTGGCGCGGCGCAGGATTATCGCGTTACCCAGCGCCTTTAACGCAAAACGCGCCAAATTGGCGTTCGCGATTCGCCGCCGTGCCGCACGACCGCGATACTTTTCTTCGATGTAGAGACGTGACCACGCCATGTGCCAATATTTCTCCCAGTAATAATGAGCGCTGGGGCGCACCGACCCGCCGCCGATATGGCTGACGACGGCGTCGGGTACCTGGATCAAACTAAATCGCGCCGCGCGCAAACGCATGCAAAAATCGTCGTCCTCGTAATACAAAAACAGCCGCGGATCGAACGGCCCCACCTCGCGGTACGCCGACATGCGGAGCAAGGTGACGGCGCCAGACAGAAATTCCGCGCAACAAGGTCCGTCGGGCGACGGTTCATTGTCACGGTGGCCATGGTCACGGCGGTCGAACAGGCCGACATCGTGGCTGAGTTCAACTGTACCGTCGGTGTCGATCACGGTGGGGCCGAACAACGCGCCGTCGGGGTAAGCATCCGCGGTCTCGACCAGCCGCGCCAGCGCCGCATCGGACACCACGGCATCGGGGTTGGCGAGCAGGGCAAACTCGGTTTGCACCCTGGCGAGACCCTGACTGGCGCCGTTGCCATAACCGGCGCCGATCGGATTTCGCAGAACCTCGCAGTCGGGTGCGGCCTGCGAGACGATGTCGAGGGTATCGTCGTCGCTGGCGTTATCGACGACGACGATTTTCGCTGCCCTGCCGAGCGGCTCAAGGCATTGCCGAATAACGCCGCTGCTATGGTGGGTCACGACGACGGCAGAGACCCGTTGCCAGGCGTCTGCGGTAGCGGTGGCGGCAACCTCGGCTGGCATCGCGGTGGTCGCTATAGCCCCATCAAATCGAGGGCCCGCCTAAAGAGCGGACTCTCGGCTACCGCAAGCTCTGCGACCACCGAGAAATGGTGCTTGCCATCGATGTCGAGTACGTCGGCGTTCACGCCTTGAGTGTGCAGATGGTCGCGGTAGGCTTCGGCCTGGCGGTGGAACTCGGCGCTCTCATCGGCGCCGACGGTGATGGTCATCGGCCCGTTTCCCGGTACCGGCAGAAACAGGGGCGACAACGCGCGCGCTTGTGCGGCGTCGAGGCCCAACGGATCGCCGATCGGGGTGTGGCGGATCGGTTCGAGATCGAAGATGCCGCTTATCGGAATGGCGCTTTTAATCAGATCGGCCGGCAGATCGATCGCTGGCCAGTCGGTCGCCGCCATCAGCGCTGTCAAATGGCCACCGGCTGAGTGGCCCGAGACGTGGAGGCGTTCGCGGTCATAGCCGAAGTCAGCGGCGTGCCGCCACAGATGCGCGATGGCCGCGCGCACGCTGTCGCATAGCTCCTGAAAGCCGATGGTTGGGCAGAGTGGGTAGCCGACCATCGCCACCGCGGCGCCGGCCGGCACCAGTTGTTCGGCGACAAAAGCAAAGGGCTTGCGGTCGTTCCATTGCCAATAGCCGCCGTGAATAAAGATGTGCAGGGGCGGATCCTTGGCGTCGGGCAGGAACAGGTCGATCTGCTGCGCGTCGTGTGAGCCATAGGCGATGTCGAGCGCCATGTCGCTGTCCGACGCCCTAACTGCATCGCTGCGACGCGCGAAATCGGCGGTATAGTCTTCATAGTCCGGCACCATGCCCCGGTTATTGTACTGAGCGTACAGCGCGTCCGCGTCATAGCCTTGGTAGTTGGGGCCTTGGAAATTGGGATCTTGGTTGACCGGCTGTGTCATCGCTTCATCGTCTTCGATCGCTGCCGTATTCTTTTGCTGGTTCGCACGTCACCGCTGCAACTATTTCATATACCTGGCATCCTGCCGACGCCACCGCACAATAGCGCCGGCGGTAACTCGGCGGGGCTGGATTAGGTTGGTGCCGGCGGGTAGTCTGCCGGTCGCTTTAAACCGGGTACTTAGGGAGACATCACGCCATGGCGAAAATTACGCTCGAACAAGCAAATGCGATGATCGCGGCCGGCTTCGAAAAAGGTCGGGAGCTTGACTTGCAGCCTCTCACGATTGTCGTCCTCGACGATGGCGGGCACCTGGTTTCGGTGCAGCGGCAAGACCGTAGCGGCATCATGCGTTTCGATGTTGCCTTCGGAAAAGCCTGGGGGTCGTTGGGCATGGGACGCTCATCGCGCGATATGGAAGGGGCAGTAACCCAAAGGCCGCATTTCGGCGATGCCTTGACGGCGGTGTCGGGCGGACGCTTCGTTCCGGTGGCCGGCGGAGTACTTGCTTTCGACGGCGACGGCATCGTGGCCGGCGCGGTGGGTATCAGTGGCGATAATTCGGATAATGACGAAATTTGTGCGATCGCTGGTATCGAAGCGGCCGGTTTGGCACCAAACGGATAAGTTCAAATCTTGGGATGCTGCGATCGCACCGCCCAAACGAGAACCAATAACGCCGCCATGGCCGCGATCGTTGTCGCCGTTTGCGAGATGCCGAGGTCGATTGTGGTGATATTGTCGATATTCGCCAACACGAACGTAATAACGAATGCTCATCCCATGTGCAGGAATCCGGTAAGTGCGGAACCGGTACCGGCGATGGCGGGCGGCACCGTGCTGAGGGACTGGGCGTAGCAATTGGCGAATGCGAGGCCGGTGCCAAAGTTGGAAATCAATATCGCGATGAGGATCGAAATCGGCGAGCTGCTTCCGGTCAATGCAAAGACCAATTGTACCAATCCGCCGGCGATTGCGGCGGCACACCCTGCGGCAATGATCCAATCGAGCGGCAGGCGTCCGCTCAACTTTCCATTAACGTAGCTGGCGATCATAAACGTCGCTGGCACGATCATGACGTAGAAGCCGAACAATTCGGGTTTCACCCCCATTTGATCGACCATGAGGATCGGCGCAGCCACTATGAAAGTTTGGAAGGTGCTGGTGAGAAACGCGATCGTCAGGCTGTAGCCTATGAATCGGCGGTTACGAGCCAGAACGGCATAATTGCGTAGCATGCCGGCAATGTTGGGCGGCTGGCGCAGCGCAGCGGGAAGCGTCTCGGCGAAGTTGGGATAACCGGCGACAAGGGCGCCGAAGCCGATGAGGGCGGTTGCGTAAAAGGTCGCCCGCCAATCGAACCAAGAGACCAGGAAGCCACCGAGAAAGGGGGCAATTGCCGGCCCAACGGCGAGCGCGATCGCCAGCGAGGACAGGGCCCGGGCGGCGGCCTTACCTTCGGCACCATCGCGCACGATTGCGCGGCTAACGACGATGGTCGTGCAGGCGCCCATGGCTTGAAAAAACCGCCCGACCAGCAGCAATTCGATATTGCTTGCCAACCCGCAGGCGATGCTGGCCACGGTAAACAGCGCGAGGCCGCCGAGAATTACCGGGCGCCGGCCGAATGCATCCGACAGGGGCCCGGCGACCAGTTGCATCACAGCAAATGCGCCCAAATATGCGGGGATGATGAGCTGAACCCGCTCCAACGAGGTATCCAGATCGTTCGCGATGTTGACAACCGCGGGCAGATAAATCGTCAGCGCCAGTTGGCTGGCGAACATCATCGCAAACAGTAGGGCGATGGAGGGCGGACGATGCGGAGCTTCGCTCACCTAATACAGACCGGCAAACCGGGCCTGAGCGCGTTGCAGAGCGAGCACGGTGTCTATGGTTGGCGTCGCTATACCCACGAGCATTCCCAGCTCGGCGACAACGCCGATGAGAGTGTCGATTTCCATTGGGCGGCCCTTCTCCAGGTCCTGTAGGATCGACGGCTTGAAATCGCCGAGCCCGGCGCCGAGATCGACCCGCGCTTCGGCCGACATCTCTAAAGGCAGGCCAATTTGTTCGCCGATGGCGATTGCTTCTTCGATCATGGCGACCGCGATCGCCCGCGCATCGGGGTCGTTGGCGATGCCGGATAGGGTTAGCTTGGTGAGCGCCGAAATCGGCCCCATCCCCATATTGCCGATCAGTTTGAGCCAGATTTCCTGGTGAATGCTATCGGTTACGCGCCCGGTCAGTCCCGATCCGGTAATGGCTTCTGCAAGCGCCTTGGTTCGCGGTTTGGTAGTTCCGTCGGGTTCGCCGAGGATGAACAAATCCCCCGCCGCGTGACGGATCACCCCAGGCTCGCTGACCGAGGCGCCGGCATGGACGACACAGCCGATGATGCGCTCGGGCGACAGCGCCGCCACCAGCTGGCCGTCGGGATCGATGGTTTTTAGGTGGCGGCCGTGTAACGGGCCCTCCAAGTTTTGGCAGAACCACCAGGGAATGCCGTTCATCGCCGAGACCACGGCGGTATCGTCGCTTAAGAGGGGCTGCAGGCTGGGCACCACTGCGGGCAGGGACGGCGTCTTCAAGGTAATGACAACGTAATCTTGCGGGCCGAATTCGGCTGGGTCGTCGGAGGCAGCAACGCGAACCACCGTCTCGCCACGTTGGTCGACCAGTTTTGCGCCGTTGTCGCGGATCGCCGCAAGATGGGCGCCGCGCGCAAGCAGACTGACCTCATGGCCCGCATCGGCAAGCCGGACCCCAAGGAACCCGCCAATTGCGCCGGCGCCGACGATGCAAATTTTCACGCCCGATCCTCTCGCCTGCGCTTCGGCATATATACTACCTCGGCATCGCTAAGCTGTTGCTGTCAAAGAAGCCCGAGAATTGTCTCCGGCGGCCGGCCGAGTTTGGCTTTGCCGTCAGCGACGACGATCGCCCGCTCGATGAGGATCGGATTGTCCACCATCGCCGCCACCAAGGCGTCGTCGTCGATATCTGCGTCACCAAGCCCCAGGCTTTTATAAGGTTCTTCGCCTTTGCGCATCAATTCACGCGGCGACATGCCGAGCATCGCCAGCAGTTCTTTGAGCCGCGTGGCGCTCGGTGGTGTTTTCAGATACTCGATTATCTGCGGCTCGATCCCGCGATCCCGCAATAACTGCAAGGCCGCGCGTGACTTGCTGCACCGCGGGTTGTGGTAGATCACGACCTGGTCGCCCATCTTGTTTGCTCCAGCTAACGAGTTTCGTTGGCTACTCCATATCGGGCGCGGCTTTGGCGGTAAACCCCCATACCAAATCTCGCTAATAGAGACCCCTTGCAAGGTGGCGGAAAGGCAAATATCGGCAACGAAATATTAACTATAATAGCGGATACTATTCTCCGAAACATACCCGGAAAAAGTGTATAACGATTTCATTAATAGAAGGAATTGTCTTATGTCTTCTGGTGTCTTATCGAATCTGACCGTGCTCGTTGTTGACGATGAAGAGCCGATCCGCGAGCTTATTTGCGGCATTCTCGATTCATTTGGTATTCGAAAAATCCGCCAGGCTTCGGATGGTCTTGTCGCCTTTAAGGATATGCAATCGCACGCGCCCGATGCGGTCATCACCGATCTTGAGATGAAACCCATCGACGGTTTGGCGTTTACCCGCGCGGTGCGCACCGACCCCGATTGCCCGGTTCCCGACGTGCCGATCCTGATGGTTACTGGTCATTGCGAAAAGCACCATGTCGAGGAGGCCCGCGACGCCGGAGTGACCGAGTTTATCGCCATGCCGGTTACCGCCAACACAATTGCCGAACGCCTTACATCGGCGATCGAAAAGCCCCGGTCGTTTGTGCGTGCGCGCAATTTCGTCGGGCCCGAGCGTCGTCGTCGGCAACTGCCATTGGTCTCGACCGCTAGCCGGCGCGCGAGCGATCTTGGGCACGAAGCGCTAGCCACTGCCTAGGGGTCAACAGATCTCTGTCGGGCCCGATCGCTGCCAGACCGCTGATGCGGAATCGGTACGATGAAGATTAGCCCATTCCCGCCGTGCGCGGCAGCCACATGGCGATCCCCGGGAACAGCGTGATCAGCGCAACCAGGAATAACGTAAAGATAAAGAACGGCGCTACGCCGCGGAAAATTTTGGGCAGCGCCACATCGGGCGCCATTTTCGCCATCACATAGACATTGATGCCGACCGGCGGTGTAATTAACGCCAGTTCCGCCATGATCACCGCATAGACCCCGTACCATATGGGATCGTAACCGAGATCGATGATGATCGGCAGCGTGAACGGGATCGTCAGAATGAGCATGCCCCACACGTCGAGGACCATACCGAGCACGATATAGAGCAGGCTGATCATCAGCATGACCATGAGCGGGCTCAGATCGGCATTGGCAAAACTGCTAATCACGTCTTCGGTCAGGCCGGTAAACACGACGAATTTACCCATCATATGGCCACCGATGATGATGACAAAAATCATCGCCGAGGTGTGGACAGACTTGAGCAGCGATTGCTTGAAGTTCGTCCAGTTAAGCCGCCGCATCACGATTGAGATGACCAACAACGCCAGCACGCCGATACCGGCGGCTTCGGTCGGGGTGAAGATACCGCCATATATGCCACCGATGACGACGATGAAGGTGAGAAAAACTGGTGTTACCTTGGTTAGCGAAAAGACCTTCTCGCGCATCGAGAACTTCTCGCCGAGGGGCCCGAGCTCGGGATTAATCATGCATTGGATGGCGATCGTCACGGAATAGCCGATCGTCATTAAAATGCCCGGAATGATGCCGGCGATGAACAGTGCGCCGATCGAGGTTTCGGTCAAGATGCCATAGCCGACCATGATGATGCTCGGCGGGATCAGAATGCCCAATGTACCCGCCGCACTGATGCTGCCGGTGGCGAGCGCGTCGTCATAGTTGTATCGGCGCATCGCCGGGATGCACATCGGCGCCATTGTCGCGACGGCGGTAACGCTGCCGCCCGATACCGCGCCGAAGCCGGCGCAGGCGACGACAGACGAGATGGCCAGGCCGCCGGGCAGACGGCCGAGCCATCGATAGACGCATTCATACAAATCGTAGGCGATATTCGTTCGTTGGACCAATTGGCCCATCATAAAGTACAGGGGGACGGCGACGAATACGAAGCTCGTACCTTGATCGAAAAACGTTATCGACAGTTGCGTTTCGGCGAAATTCGGCCTGCCGATGATGAAATAGCCGACAACGGCCGTGGTCAACATGGCGAACCCGATGGGCACGCCCATGACGATCAGCAACATCATGCCGGCAAAGGCGAGGATGCCTACAAAACTCGGATCCATCGTCAGTCCTCCATTCCGGTGGCTTCGGTGCGCGAAAATTCCTTGGCATTCACCAGCGTGGCAACAAAACGCAATAGATAGTAAATGACCATGATGACGCACATGACCAAGACTGCAAGATCCTGGCCCCAATCCGGCAGACCGACATACTCTGTGACGGCTAGACCCTCTCGATAAGATTCAAGGTTAAATAGAAACTCTTCCCATGCAATGCGGCCAAGCAGGAAAAATACCGTGCTGCCGCAGACCACATAAACCGTATCGAATAGCGCCTGCAGGCGTGGCGACAGGTTGGCGATCACTAGTTCCATTCGGATATGCCCGTTCTGCCGGGTGCATTCCGGAATTGCCAGCGCGAAAATCATCAACAGCATCCACTCGTTGAATTCGAGACTCCAGATGAAGGGGGAGTTGAAAACGTAGCGCAGGAATACGTCGACGATAACGACAAGGGCAACCGCCGGCAGGATGACCAATGCGGCAAAACGATCCAGGTTTCTGGAAATTCCGTTAAAGACCTTTTCGATGGTTTCCATCGGCAGGTAACCTCTCAAAGGGTCACGGCCGGGGCGCCGAAGCCCCGGCCGCTAAGCCCAACGACTATTTCATGTCGTACATGCCCTGAACGGGATTGTTGATGGCGTCGAGCATAATGTCGTTCGCCGACATCGCAGCATATTTCGCCGACAGTTTCTTGATATCGGCGAGGAACGCCTTGGCCGGCAGGCCCTTTTTCTCGGTGTCGGCAACCCAGGCTGCCTCGACCCCGGAAACCGCCTTCCGCCATTTCTTAAGCTCACTCTCCGGCAGCGTGATCGTTTCCAGTTTCAGGCCCGATTCCTTCATTTTGGCCACGGCGACCCGGCCGCCATAGTCATAAAAGCCCTGGGCCTCGACGATTGCCATCTGGCGGCCCCAATTGTTGACCACAACCTGCAAGTCGGCCGGTAGCGCATCGAACCAGCCGGCACCCAAACAGTATTCGATGGTCAGCACGTTGAAACCGTTCGTAGAGCGGTATTTTGCCACTTCGTGGAGCCTGAAAATGCGCGCTGCGGCGTCGTTGAAGTGGATCGCATCAAGCGTTTTACGTTGCAAGGCTGTGTAGGCGTCGGCGCCCGGCATCGACACCTGGGTGGCGCCGAGGGCCGCGATGATCTGCGCGTGGGTGCCGCCGCCGGCACGAACCTTCATGCCCTGGATATCTTCGAGCGTCCTCACCGGCTTGTTGTTGTACAGGTGATAAGGACTGGTGTGTGCTTCGCGCATGATCTTGACGCGATACCGCTCGAACTCTTTCTTCAGATACTTCGGATACAGATGCTCAGCCGTCGCCACCGCCTCATGCGAGTTATTGAACAGGAAGGGCAACCCCAGTCCGCCGACCATGTTGTAGTCGCGTGCGACATAGAGCGAGAAACACGGCGCTTGGTCGGTAAGGCCGGTGCGCGCCGCCTTGCGGCCTTCACGCACGCTATGGACGGACGCCGACCAGCTGGCGTTCACCTTGATCTTGCCCTTCGACATCCGCTCGAGATTTTTCCAGGCCTTGATCTGCAGCTTGGCGAGACTGGAAACAGCTGGAACATGGCTGGTCGAATTAAGGGTGATTACCGGCCCGTCGTACGAAACAGGGTTCTTGCCGTAATTGTCGAGCTTGCCCTCGAGCCAGTCGAGCGCGACTTTGGAATCCTTTGCCGCTTGCTCGATTGTGTCGCCGATTTTGCCGGCACTGGCGGGACCGGCCACGCTCAACGCTAATGCGGCGCCGAACACGAGGCTCGTGGTTGATAGTAGAATTTTACGCATTTGCTTCCTCCCTACAGGCGTGCGTACTTTTTCCCATCCGTGAAATTCGAGTGTGTGAGTAGCCCCGGATTGGGTCAAGGCATCTCACAGTAAAACTTTCGGCACAATCCAACTCACAAATACTCACTTTGTTTGCCGCTGCGTCAATTCGAAAACCGAATCTGCTAGCGGATACGCGGATCGCGAAAAAATGGCGGAATTACATGATTTCCTCTATTTGATCGCTAGTGGATTACACGGCGACCCGACCGCTCCCGTGATCGGCAGCGCCGGCCCGACGAACATGAACTCGTAGACCTTGTCCTCTTCGCAATCGTCGGCGAGATCCTTCAAATTCCAAATCTCGCCCATCGTCAGACCCATGATCGGAATGGCGATCCAATGCCAGGGCTGGTTGATATTTTCGTCGGTTTCGCACGGGCGTACTTCGTTGCCCCATGTATCGGACGCATAGCCGGCAATTTTATTCTCATAAATCCAGTCAAGGGTCTCGAACGCCAGGCCGGGCGCGTCGCCGCCGGCGTATCCATCCCAGCTACCGTCGGCCAGGCAGCGATCCATCATGCCGGTTCGCAGCACCACGTAGTCGCCCTGGCGCACTTCGACACCCTGCTTTTCGCAAGCCTCGTCGAGGTCGGCGCAGGTGATGGGATAGCCGTCATCAAGGCAGTCGACGCCTTTGACCCGCGGCAGGTCTAGAAAGACGCCGCGCCCGACCATCTTGTCCTTGGTCTTTTCGATGCCGGCTTTCTGTGCGCCGGCGGTCGTGACCTCGCGGCAATCGTAGCCGTTCCACATGAAATCTTCGAAGAACACGTGGCCGAGACCGTCCCATTGGGTGCCGCATTGCAACGGCATCATCACCAGATCGTCGGCGCCGCGAATGCCGCGATGGTCGAGTACGCCCGAATAGGCGTCGGTGCCGGTGCGGGTCATCATATGAATCGGGTTGAACCGCCCCATCGCGGGGTAGGGGGTCTTGGCTCCTTGCGGCCCGAACTGGTCGAAGTTAAGGCCGAGCGACATGGTCTTGCCCTTCCTAACCAATTGCGCAGCGCCCACAATATCTTCCGGCGAGGTGAAGTTGAGGGTGCCAATTTCGTCGTCGGGTCCCCAGCGGCCCCAATTCTTGTATTTCTCGGCGTATTCAGTGAGCAACGCACGCGTCACCCGCATATCGCTTTTTGGATTTGCCATTGCTTAACCCTCTTCGTGTGGCTTGGATCTATCTATCTTGAGCATTGGTTCAATATTGGTGGGGGCATTGGGAATCGGAGCGGCCTCGAATCCTTGCGCCAAAAACGGTACCAGGTAGTCCAGTGATGCCTCCATGTCCGACGGGTCGCAGGCGTTGTTGGTCAACGCTTGAATGCGCCGCGGATTGGCCATGGTGTAGACCATCGTTCCGAGCATGAAATGAAAGCGCCAATGCAAATCGCGCGGCGGCAAGTGCGGCAGCGCCTCCGCCAGGGCCAGCAAAAACTGTCCGCTCGAATGGTCGAAATAGCGAGCCATCAAGGCGCGGGTTTCATCGGAAGCATCGGCGGCCATACGGGCGCGCAGTCGTGCGAATGTGGCGTCGCGCATGCCCGGTTCGAGAAAAGCCGAGATAATCTGTTGCAATAAGGGCGGCCGGCCTTCGCCCTCGCGGCATTCTTCGAGCAGGTTTAGGCGTTCTTCGGCGATGGTAATGGTGCGGCGCGCGAACACCGCCTCCAGCAGGCCCTTTTTGGAGCCGAAGTGGTAGTGCACTGCCGCCGTGTTGACCCCGGCATGGGCAACGACGGTACGCAGCGACGCGCCATTGACCCCGTGTTCGGAAAACAAATACTCCGCCGAATCGAGAATGCGCGTTCGCGTCGATTCCCCCCTCGGGTCAATCACAACTTCGGCATTTTGCGCCGTTACCGCCACTAAATCCTCCCCTGGACCATTTTGTAAATCCAGCTTTTCTTTTCAGCTTAAACAAACGCTTGATTGAGTCAATCGAATTGGTCCTGTTTCCGATCGTATTATTCGGTTGTACCGTTTATATTTTCCGTCTAGCGGGATGGAGCGGCAGCCGGCGTTGGTCCGCGCTTCGCTGGCCGAGCGGTTTTATTACCAAGAAAACGCACTCGGCTCGTTGAACCCACAATGCCGATACGGACTTTCATCTCACATAGGGACGTTTGGCTCGGCGTGGCGATGCCTTGCCTGGAACGGCGGTAGATTTCTAACGCGGGGAGCGTAGGACGAGAGGCACGGTGCCGGCGGTGATAGTCACTGGAAGGGTTGCGACAATATCGCCATCGCCTTGGAGCGGTTCCGCCACTTCTCCCGCCATCACACTTTCGATCGTCACGCGCATTGCCGGGATCACCAAAACATCGCGGAAGTGTTTGAGCCGCCCGCTGAGAACCCCCCAGCTATAGCGAATTACGTGCCACCGTCCGGCGCGTTGGAACAAACAAGCGTAAAGCAACGGTTCGTCAATTCGTGCTTGCGGCGCACAGACAAACCGGCCCGCGTAAAAATGACCGTTGGCGACAATTACCGAAGCGGCAGTATAACTTTGGCCATCGACGGCAATTCGGTACATCTGCGGCACGTGGCGCCAAAATTGGGCCACCGATGCAATTACATAAGCAAATTTTCCCAGCCGGCGTTTTAGCCGCAAGCTCACACTAGCGACGACATGGGCGTCGAAGCCCGCGCCACACATCTGGATGAAATGGTCGTCATTGACCCGTGCCGGATAAATGTTACGCCGCCGACCATCGATGATCGTTCTGGCGAGATTGTCGGGAGACAGATCGGTCAAACCGATCTCCGCCGCCAATACGTTGGCCGTCCCCATCGGCACCAGCGCAAGTTCCGGTGCCTGTCACCTTTTCGCCGGCCCGCGTTGCCGACAAGACCATTGATGACTTCATTGATGGTCCCGTCACCGCCGGCAATCACAACGGTTTCGGTATTTTCTGGAAGATCGCTGGCGATGCGCCGCGCGTCATCGGTCCGCGACGTTTCCACCACCTGTACTTCGATGTTGCGCTTCCGCAAAAAGGATAAAACGCCCTGCATCCGCTGCCGCCGGCGCG
>JAPUHN010000317.1 GCA_027297685.1 Alphaproteobacteria bacterium
ATCGGGGAAAGCGCAGCAGCCGACCCCGGCGATCAATTGGGCGCCGGTAATGCCGGCCTCGGCAAGCGCGTCGAGGATCGCCAGGCGTTCGTCGATGCTGAGCGAATTGGCCTCACCGGTGGTGCCCAAGGGCGCGACGCCATCGCAGCCATTGGCGAGCAGCCAGCGGTTATGGGCGACCACGCGTTCGAGATCGGGCGCCAGATCGGCTGTCATCGGCGTCAGCGCTGCGGCGTATACGCCGGTCGGTTTCGTGCTGTCGGTCATGCGTAGCTCTCCTCGCCATAAACCGGGTTGAGGCGGAATGTTTTAAACCGCCGATGCGCCAATTGGTACTAGCGCTTGCTGCGCGGCCAGCGCGACCCTTTGAGCAGTGGTGCGCCGCTGCGCTTTTGGTCGTTGAGCCATTCGACGATGTGATCTTCCAAATCGCCAACCCGAGTCTCGCTGACCGCCTTGCCGCGCACCGAAATGCCGGCTTCGTGGACGGTATTGGGGTCGCCCGAGACCAGCGGGTGCCACCACTGTAAGCTTCGGCCCTCGGCGAGCATTCGATAGGCGCAGGATTGCGGCATCCAGTTGAGCTCGCCGGCGTTATCGGGCGTCAACTGTACGCAGTCGGGCACGTTGGTGGACCGGTTGGCATAATCGGTACAGCGGCAGGCGCCGAGGTCGAGATAGCGGCAGGCGACGTTGGTTAGCGCGATTTCGTCGTTGTCGATGTCTTCAAGCTTGTACAGGCAGCACTGGCCACAGCCGTCGCACAGGGACTCCCACTCCCGGTCGTCCATTTCGTCGAGGCGCTTGGTCTTCCAGAAGGGTTCTTCGCTCATGCCGCCCGATCGATCAAATGTATAAACGAGCCGGAAACCGTGCCGTCGACGCGCCCGCAAGGGCCAAGGCCGGCGCCGGCAGCGCTCTTAACTTCAAACAGAGGCCGGCCCGGACCTTCGCGCACTACCGAAGCGTAGTGGAATTCATGGCCGCGATACGCCGTGCCCCGGGCGCCCAGAGGGCCTTCGCCGGCGAGTGTCGCAACGCGGTAGCCGAGATGCAACCGCCGCTCGGCAAAACTGGTCTCGACCGGCAACAAGCCTGCCATTGCATGCTTTACCCCATCGCCGTCGGTCAGGCTCTCGCCGAGCACCATGTAGCCGCCGCATTCGCCGAAAATGACTGCGTTGCGGGCGGCGGCGGTGCGCAGTCCGTCGAGGAATGCCGTCGCGGCGGCCAATTCGCCGGCGTGCATTTCGGGATAACCGCCCGGTACGTAAACCGCGTCGGCATCTGTCGCCGGCGCTTGGTCGGCTAAGGGCGAAAAAGGCACGATCTCAGCGCCCGCATTGCGCCACGCTTCGAGCACCGAGCCATAGGCAAATCCGAACGCCAGGTCCTGGGCGACGGCAATGCGTTGGCCCAGTGGCGGAATGGGCGGCGGCGGTATCGATGAAATATCGTTTTCTGCCGCAACATTCCGGGCCGGCCGGGCAAGCCTCTGGAGGGCGGAGAGATCGATATTCTCGGCCGCGATGCGGGCTGCGTTGTCTAAAAATGGCTCGAGCGCGTCATGTTCGCTGGCCGGGACTAGCCCCAAATGACGCTCCGGCAGGGTCAGCTCGGAGGTACGCGGCACAGCCCCCAGAACAGCGACATCGGGCGTCGCTTGCGCGACAGCGGCTTTCAGCACGGCGGTATGGGACTCGCTGGCGACCCGGTTGAAAATCACGCCAACGACATCGACATCGTCGCGATGTCCGGCGAAGCCGGAAACCAAGGCGCCAACGCTCGCGGCTTGGCGGCCCGCGTCGACCACCAGGACCACTGGCCAACCGGTCGATGCCGCCAGATCGGCGGTCGAGCCGGCGCCTGGTCGGCCCGGCAAATTGACGCCATCGAACAAGCCCATCACTCCCTCGGCCAGGAGTAGTTCGGCGCTGATCGAGTGCACGGTGACGAGGTTCGACAATGTGGCGGGGCGCATCGCCCAGGAATCGAGGTTGACGCAGGCGCGGCCGGTGGCGAAACGGTGAAACGCGGGATCGATGTAATCGGGTCCGGCCTTCGCCGAAGTTACGTTGACGCCTGAGTTGGCGAGAGCCCGCAGCAGGGCCAGCGTCACCACGGTCTTACCGCTGCCCGAGGCGGGTGCGGCAATGATCAGGCCGGGGGCGACCGTCTCAGCCTGCATCGCGCGCGTCGCTCAGGCCGAGCGGGTCGGCGTCGAGCACCCGTCCCGACAAGGCGCCCAACCAATCCAGCCCAGCGCGCAGGCGCACAACCTCGCCGACCACAAATAACGCCGGCGGCGAGACCTCTTCGGCGCACTTGGCGGCGGCGCCCAAGGTGGTCTCGATCACCTGCTGCTCGCTGGTTGTCGCCGAAGCGACGATCGCCGCGGGCTCGTTGGCATCGCGGCCGCTGTCGATTAGGCGCGTGGTAATCTCGTCGAGGTGTTTGAGCGCCATATAGAACACCAGTACTGGCGCGCCGCGCGCGAGCGCCGGCCAGTCGAGGTCGTCGGGCACATCGCCTGTGATGTTATGGCCGGTGACGAAGGTGACGGCTGTATTGATGTCGCGGTGGGTGACCGGAATTCCGGCATAGGCCAAGCCGCCGATAGCGGCCGTGATCCCAGGGACGATCCGAAAGGGTACACCGGCGGCCACCAGGGCCAGCGCTTCTTCGCCGCCGCGGCCGAAGACGAACGGATCGCCGCCCTTGAGTCGCAGAACCCGGTGGCCAGCGCGGGCCAGTTGAACCAGCCGCGCCGATATGTCGGGCTGCTTTCGCGAGGGCCGCCCGCCGCGCTTGCCGGCGTAGATCTGTTCCGCGTTTTCATTCGCCAGGGCGAGAATGCGCCTATCGACCAACGCATCGTAGACGACCGCATCGGCGGATTGCAGCGCGTGAACCGCGGCGAGCGTCAGCAGCGCCGGGTCGCCGGGTCCGGCGCCGACCAGCCATACCCAACCGGGGGAGAATTCGGGTAATGGGATTGTGGGTAGGTCCATCGCTAAAAATCTACCGCCCCGTTGCTGGCCGGACAACCGCTAAGCGCGCTAAAGTATCGCCGATGGTCGATTTAAAAGAGACAACGGAGGATTCGCCGGCTCGCAAGCCCAGTGGTCCGTTGCGGCGTGGCTGGACGACGGGCGCCTGCGCCACGGCGGCCGCGCGGGCGGCCTATGAAGCGCTGCTGACCGGTGAATTCCCCGATCCGGTGGTGATTCGTCTGCCCCGCGGGCAGCGGGCACAGTTCGTTCTGGCTGAAGCGAAACTCGAAAACGGGGCGGCGACGGCGGGGGTGATCAAGGACGCCGGCGACGATCCCGATGTTACCCATGGCGCCTTGATCAAGGCGACGGTAACGCCTGCACCGGCAGGCGCCGGGGTGCTTTTTGCCGCCGGTGACGGTGTTGGTACGGTCACCTTGCCCGGGTTACCGTTGCCCGTTGGCGAGCCGGCGATAAATCCAAAACCACGCGCGATGATGGCGGATGCAATCGGCGAGGTCGCGGCCGAGTTCTGCGCCACGCCCGATATCACCATCACGGTATCGATCCCCGGTGGGGTGGAACTAGCCGCGCGCACTAGCAATGCGCGCCTCGGCATCGTTGGCGGATTGAGCGTCCTGGGCACGACCGGCGTGGTCATACCCTATTCCTGCGCCTCGTGGATCCATTCAATCCATCGCGGGGTCGACGTCGCACGGGCAACCGGACTGCGCCATATTGCGGCGGCGACCGGGCGCACCTCGGAGACCGCGGCGCGCGATCTCTACAGGCTGCCCGAACAAGCCCTGATCGATATGGGCGACTTCGCCGGCGGTTTGTTGAAATATCTGCGCGACCATCCGGTATCGCGTCTCACTCTGGCTGGCGGCTTTGGCAAGCTCTCGAAACTTGCCGACGGTCACCTCGACCTGCATTCCGGCCAATCCAAGGTCGATGTGTCGCGCCTTGCCGAACGGTTGGCGGCACTTGGCGCTGATGCGCGGACGGTTGACGTCGCGCGTAACGCACCAAGCGCCGGTGCGATCCTGTCGCTTGCGCACGATAGTGGGGTCGCTGCTGCACTGGCCGACGCCGTGGCTGCTGGAGCGCGCGAGGTTGCACGCGCAGCGTTAGCCGGCGCCACCGACGTTGAAGTTATTGTCGTCGAACGCGATGGAACGATTGTCGGCCGTGCCGGATTCTGACAAACCGCGCGTTTTGATCTTGGGTGGTACCGCCGAGGCGGCGGCCTTGGCGCGAGCTTTGGTCGATGGCTTTAGCGACCAGTTGGACATTACAACGTCGTTGGCGGGGCGAACGCGTGCACCAACCGCCTTGCCGGGGCGGGTGCGCAGTGGCGGTTTCGGCGGCGCCGCGGCGATGGCGGTTTATTTGAAAGAACAGCAAATTGCCGTGCTGATTGATGCGACGCACCCCTTCGCCGCCCAAATCTCGGCCAATGCCCAAGCCGCCTGCGAGACCGCCAACGTGCCGCGGCTCGTCTTGTCGCGCCCTAGCTGGTCGCCACGACCGGGCGATAATTGGTCTTATTTCGATACCATCGAAGCGGCGGCAGAGAACTTAACTGGGTTTGGCAGGCGGGCCTTCCTGACCGTTGGTGTGCAAGAATTGAAGCCCTTTGCCGCCTTGCAAAATATCTGGTTTCTGGTGCGACTGATCGAGCAGCCTACCGATCCATTGCCATTCTTCGACTGCAAAATAATCGCCGGCCGCGGTCCCTTTTCCGTCGAAAGGGAACAAGCATTGATGGCATCGCACAAAATTGAAGTGCTGGTGACCAAAGCGTCGGGAGGCAATGCGACCGCGGCAAAACTTGCGGCGGCGCGGTTACTAAGCCTGCCCGTGGTTCTGGTTCGGCGTCCGCCGGCGCCGGCAGGCCCGTCGGTCGATGGCATTCCCGCGGTACTCGACTGGATACTGCTCTCAGCACTTGACCCGATGTCTTAAGCCGGGAACACTTGGGCTATGCGGTTAAGAATACTAGCAATTGCGGTTTTGGTCGCCGGCCTTGCCAGCCCTGCGGCGGCGCAGATCAGTCTATTTGCCGACGACCCTGTCATCGTTGCCGCCTATGAAAACAGGCCCGATGACGTTCGCGATTTGCTGGTTCGCCGAGCGTCGACCACCCGTGCGGATTCTGACGGCAGGACCGCTCTCATCTGGGCGTCGATTCAAGGGTCGTACGATGCCATAGAGGTGTTGCTCGAGTTCCAAACCAGGACCGATATCGTCGACGAAATAGGCAATAGCGCTTTGTACTACGCCGCCGGTAACGGTCATTACGATGTCGTCGAGTTGCTGCTTGAGGCGGATAAGGTGATCGACCGGGAAAACCGCGACGGCCGCACGCCGCTCATGCACGCCGCCGAAAGGGGTCGGGCAGAAGTTGCGCGATTGTTGATAGAACGTGGTGCGGACTTCAATCAAACCGATTTCACGGGCCGTTCGGTGCTCGACCTGGCGCGCAACAGCCGTTCACGCCAGCTAGTGAAATCACTCGAAAAGGCCGGCGCGCAATAGATTCCGTTCCGGCGCTATTCGGCCCGCCTTGGCCGCAGCACGTGGTGGTGGCTCGGGTCGTAGAGCCGGCTGTTGGCGAACGCGTCGGCAGCGTCGAGATCGGCGGCGAGCGCCTGACCGACCAAGATCAGCGCGGTCCGCGTAATGCCTAAAGGCTTCACCTTGTCACGAATATCCGCCAGCGTGCCTTGCACGATCTGCTGGTCGGGCCAACTCACCCGGTACGCGACAATGGCCGGGCAGTCGGGCCCATAATGGGGCGTCAACTCGCGCACCACGGGGGCAAGATTATTGATCGAGAGGTGGATCGCCAGGGTGGCGCGGCTTTGCGCCAGGGTCGCGAGCTCTTCGCCGGGCGGCATATCCGAGGCCCGAACCGCTGTGCGGGTTAAAATGATTGTCTGACAGACGTCGGGCAGCGTGAGTTCGCGGCCAAGCGCTGCCGCGGCAGCGGCGAAAGCCGGTACGCCCGGTATCACCTCGTAGGCGATGTCTCGCGCCACTAGGTGGCGCATCTGCTCGCCGATCGCACCATAGATCGATGGATCGCCGGAATGCACCCGCGCAACGTCCACGCCTTTTTCGTCAGCGTCGACCATATAACCGATGATCTGGTCGAGTGTCATGGCGGCTGTATCGAGCACGGTAGCTCCCGGCGGGGTCGAGGCGACGATCTCGGCCGGCACCAGCGAGCCGGCATAAAGGCACACCGGACACCGTGCAATCAGCCGTTGCCCACGCACCGTGATCAGGTCGGGCGCACCCGGTCCGGCGCCGATAAAGTAAACGGTCATCCGCGGGACCTCGCCATTGCACTCGCCATGTACCCCTTTTTCGACAGCATGCGCCGCTCAACCAGGAACCAGGACAGGGCGGCGAACAACAGCGTGACAATGCTCGCCCATAGCGCCAGCCACCAGCCGTTGAGGTCCGGCGGCAATAGCTGGACCAAGGTCTGCTGTACGGGAAACGCATAGAGATAAACGCCATAGGAGAAATCGCCGACCTTGCCCGGGTCGAGGGCCGGATAATAACGGGCTAGCGCCAGCGCCAGGGTTATGTAGCTGACGAGAATAACGAAGATAAGCGCATGGAGTTTGGGAAACGCGGCGGTGCCGGCATAAATCGCCAGCAAAACGAGCGGCGGCAGGATACCGATGGGGATGTATTTGCGATTTAAGTAGAATGCTGCGCCGAACAGAAAGAACAGGAATAGCCGCCATTTGTCCTCGTTGCGGGTGACGATCGACGACCATTCGGGCACCAGGAACAAAATCACCAATACCGCCAATACCAAGTTGCCGCCATGGCGGAACCGCAACAGTCTCAACGCGCCGAGCAAGGTCAGAAAAACATACGCCCGCAGTTCGATCGGCAGGGTCCACAGCGAGCCGTTTACCGCGCCGGCATAGGCGTTGCTGGCAAACACGCCCGGCAAATCGTACTCGACCCGCCAGAGCAGGGAATTATTGATCAGGAATTGCCACGTTTCGGGATCGGTGAAATAGCTGGCCGCGGGAACCGTGCCCAACCAAACCAGTCCGGTGACGGTGAGCACGGAACACAGAATTGCTGCCGGAAATACACGGAGTACGCGCGCTTCGATGAAGCCGATGAGGGTCTTTTGGGTCAAAAAGGAGCGCGCGACGAGAAAACCGCTGATGACAAAAAATATTTCGACCGCAAGGTCATGAATGGCCTCATTGAAGCCGGCGTTTTGCATCAGAAAGCGGCTTATCGGATCTACCGTGTCGAGGCTCTCTTGTCCGGCGGTAAGCACAAAACTATGACCGAACAACACCGCCAAAGCCGCGCTTAGCCGCAATAAATCGAAATTATTGTCGCGGCCCCGTTCGATCGCGCCGCCGAGCGGGTGATCGAGACCGATAAGTTTAGACAGCAAACGATCCATCGACGCCCCGCCGGCCCCCTACATCGCCTTCGATGCTGCCGGCGATACCGGCGCTGCATCGCCTGCAGGTGTCGCGCCATAGCCGCGCGGGGTGTAAACCCAATTGCCGCCGCCACGGCGTACTGCGCGGCTGGTGCTGTTGCCGACGACCACCAGACTCAGCATA
Organism: Alphaproteobacteria bacterium; assembly: GCA_027297685.1. GTDB lineage: Bacteria > Pseudomonadota > Alphaproteobacteria > UBA6615 > UBA6615 > JAPUHN01. Next base: position 7,613 of record JAPUHN010000317.1, read on the forward strand.
TCGACGCCGTCGGCGGTCAGCTCAGCGAGCGGCAAAACTTGCACGCTCTCGCCGTCGCGCGCGAGATTGCGGGCGATAATGACAGGCGTATCGGCGGGCCGGTGGGCCAGCAGAATGTCGCTCGCGGCCGCCAGTTGGTGGCGCCGCTGTTTGCTCACGGGATTATAGAGGGCGACCACGAAATCGGCCTCGGCTGCTGCCTGCAACCGTTGTTCGATCGCCGGCCAGGGGGTTAGCAGGTCGGACAGCGATATGGCGCAAAAATCGTGACCCAGCGGGGCACCGGCGCGCGCAGCCGCCAGTTGCATGGCCGAGATGCCGGGCACGACGTCGAGGGCCACCCGGTTCCAGGAGCTGGCGTTCTCGCAGTCGAGTAGCTCGAAGACCAGTGCCGCCATGGCATAGATGCCGGGATCGCCGCTCGACACCAGCACCACCTGTTCGCCAGCCGCCGCTAAGTCCAGCGCGGCCCGGCATCGCGCTTCCTCCTCACCGAGCGCGAATTCATGGCGGCGTTTGCCGTTCACAGCATCGCCGAGCAGGCCGATATAGGGCCCGTAGCCGACGATGTGATCGGCCCGGGCGATCGCCTGGTCTGCCGCTGGCGCCCGGTAGTCGGCCGCGCCGGGGCCGGTTCCCACAATCGACAAGCTCCCGCGGCGCGTGCCGACGCTAGCGGCGTCGATCGCGCTTGCGCGGGCGACGGCGCAGGTGACCTTGGCCCCGCGGGTCTTCGGCACGACCAAAGCGCCGGTGGGGCCGGACGCGGCGAGGGCTGCGCCTTCCGACACGCCATGGCAGCCGACCGCGCGAAACACCAGATCGGATGGCGTTGCCAGGCGTGGCGATTCCGCTTCCAGGGTCGGCGCGTCGAAGAACCGGAGCGGGGCACCCAAATGCGCCGCGACGGCGTGGACCGCCGGTTCGTCCATTTTCACATCGAGCGAGGTCACCACCGCGACCGATTGCGGGGCCAGGCCGGCCTGGCCAAGGGTTTGATCCACCAGGGAAATAAGCGCCTGCGGGTCGGTGTCCCGTTCGCAACCAACGCCCAGCGTCAGACTTGGCGGATATAGCAACAGTTCGTTTTGTTCTGGCGATTCCGCACGGTCGGTGATGCGTATGGCAATAGCCCCGGTGTCGGCAAAGATCATGCCGCCTTCGCGAAGCCACGACGGATCGCCGGCGTCGTGGCGTAGCGCCACCGGTTCGCTGGCGAGCCATGCCGCGGCAATTGGTTTTGCCATTTCCGGGTTGGCGACGGTCCAACCCGGCGGCGGGTCGTCGAGCGCGCTGCCGTCAGCCAGATCGCTGGCTGTGGTGATCGCAGCGGTACCGCCCAACGATGCTGCGATATGCCGTGCCAGAACGTTGGCGCCATTGTGTCCGCCCAGCAGGGGTACGGCGACAGAACCGTCTGCGGCGACCGCGACCACCGGTGGCTCGTTGCGTTTGTCGGTGAGATAGGGCGCCAAGGCGCGGATTAATATGCCGCTGGCGCAGACGCCGACGATTGGCGTACCCGCCGCGAACAAGCCGGCGAGGTGGCGGCTTACATCGTCAAATGCGATATTCGCGTCGGTGACACGACCAGCTAGGCCATGTACCCGAGCGCCGGGCAGACGGGGCGCCAGCCGGCGCGCCAAACTGGCTCCGCCAGCGGTCAGGGTCACCAGTGCTGCGTTGACGGGTAGCGATGGATCGCTCACGTCCATGCCATCCCACGGGTGTGCACCAAGATCATTGAGAAATACGGCACGCTGTCGCCATCCACCTCGTCCAACGCAACGACGCGCTGTTCGGTCATCGTTGCCCGCTCGATATAGCGCGCCCGGTCGGCGAGGCCGAGCTGTCTCAACAACGCGCGAATGCGGCCAAAATGCCGACCGACTTTGATGATCGCCGCAGCATCGCACAGCATCAGACGATCGCCCAGCGTCGCGTCGTCGAGCGGTGCGGGTAGTACGGTCAGCACGTCGTTGCGTGCGGCCAAGGGTGCTCCAAGCGTTGCGGCGCAGGCCATCAGCGACGACACGCCGGGCACCACCTCGACCGGCCACCGTTCGGCCAGGCGCGCGAACAGGTACATGAACGAGCCGTAGAAAAAGGGGTCGCCTTCGCACAGTACACCGACATCGCGGCCGGCGGCGAGGTGTTCGCCGATGTCTCCGGCGGCGCGGTTGTAGACTTCCTCGGCGGGAAACCGGTCGCTCGACATCGGCGTGCGGATGACTATTTCCGTGGCGTTGTCGGGCAAGTGCGGCGCGGCGATACGCCGGGCCAGGCTATCGCCGGTCTCCGGCGCCGGATAGGCGACAACCGGGCACGCTGCGAGCAGGCGCGCGCCCTTCAGCGTCATCAATTCCGGGTCGCCGGGCCCAACGCCGATGCCGTAGACCGTCCCGCTCATGATTTGACCGCACTCCACTGCGTCACCGTCATTGCCTGCCGCCAGCCGGTGCGCGCGCCGACCGGTTTCGCATGAGCGACGGCGATGCGCGATAGGTTGCCACCGAAGGCGGTATGCGCGCCGGCCAAGACCTGTTCGCCTTCCAGGGTTACCGCGTTTGCCACCAGGCGCCCGCCCGGCCTGAGCGATTGCCAAGCGGTCTCGATCAGACCATCTGTCGACAAGCCGCCGCCGATAAATACCGCATCGGGCGGCGCTAGGTCCGGCAGAGCGGCGGCGATATCGGCGGTAACGATCTCCAAAAACGGTGTGCCGAGGCGGCTGGCGTTCTCGGCAATCCGTGCGCTGCGCGCCGGGTCGCGTTCGACCGCGACCGCTGAAGCGCCGCGTCCTTGAGCATTCTGTGCTGCCCGCAGCCATTCGATGGCGACCGCGCCGCTGCCGGCGCCGAGGTCCCACAAATGCTGGCCCGGTAGCGATACTAAAGCAGCCAGGGTGCCGGCGCGGACAACGCGCTTGGTCAACTGGCCATCGTGCAGGAAGGCTTCGTCGGGTAGTCCCGGCGCGTGGGAATAGACCAGTGCGCTGGGCCCGGCGATACAGTCGACGGCGATGGTGTTGAGATTGGCGATGTCGACCGCCGGCCATGCCTCGGCGCTGCCGTCATGGCGGGTTTCGTCGACGGCGCCCATATTTTGCAAAACCGACATCCGACTGGGTCCATAGCCCAACACGGTCAACCGCGCCGCGACCTTGGCCGGAGTCGATCCGTCGTGGCTGAGAATCAGCAATCGGGCGCCCGGTTGGGCATGGTAGGCCAACAGGT